>NZ_CP133486.1 GCF_031195445.1 Acuticoccus sp. MNP-M23 | reverse complement strand
GACGCGCTCGTGATGCAGCAGGTCGGCGCGGCGGCGCACTGGACGCAATCGGCGCGCACATTCCTCCGGGCGCTGGCGCTCTACGTCGCCAAAACCGAGCCGGCCGACACCTGCAACCTGATCCGGTTGCGCGAGCTCCTGCTCGAGGTGATCGGCAACCAATCGAAAAGCCCCGTCCTCGAACACATGCAGACGTATGCAGGGACGATCCGGCACGGGGCCGCCGCTCTTGCCGGAAAGCCAGCCGGCGAACGTGGTTCGATCCTCTCCACCTGCGACACGCAAACCGAGTTTCTCGACGATCCGGCGATGGCCCGCGTCCTTCGGCGCAGCGACTTCGAGCCTGAAGATTTAAAACGCGGGGTTGTAAGCGTCTTCCTGTGTCTGCCGGCCGGGCGGCTCGCCACACACGGCCGATGGTTCCGGCTGCTGATCGGCCTGGCGATGGACGCAATGGAGCGCACCGGTCCGATTGAGCGCGGGGCGACGCCTGTCCTGTTCTGCCTCGATGAGTTCGCCGCCCTCGGCCACATGGAGACTGTCGAGAAGGCGGCCGGCCAGATCGCCGGCTTCGGGGTGAAGCTTTGGCCGATCCTGCAAGACCTCGGACAGCTGCAAGCGCTCTACGGCGATGCGTGGGAGACCTTCATGGGCAACGCCGGCCTGCTGACCTTCTGGGGCAACACCGATCTGACCACGGCCAAACATATCTCAGACCGCCTCGGCTCGGTGCCGGTGCAGACCGTCGCGGCGAGCCACAACGTCGGCACCACAAGCCAGACCGGCCGCACAACGCCAGAAGCGAACCTGCAAGCCCTCCTTACCGATCGGCCGGCCGGCGGTGCGCCCAGCCGCTCGAGCGGTGAGACCAAAGTGGATCACCGCACCACAAACGAGGCGTTTCAGCTCGTGCCGATGCTGTCGCCGGCCGAGGTCACGCTGCACCTGTCGCGCTCGCGCGAGATCGTCCTGGCGATCCTGCCGGATGCGCTGCCAATCCTGCTCGATCGTTGCCAGTATTTCGATGACAAGCATGCCGATTTGTTCGGGGGGCTCTACGACCCGCCACCAACCGGCAAGCGGGTATAAATCGCATTGTATATTTATTGATAGGCTAATCGTTAACTAGGATACTGATTTACATGACGAAACTAACGCTCGGGCTTGCTGCAAGAGAGGCCGGAATAAGCAAACCGACCCTCTCGAAAGCGATCAAGGACGGGCGTTTGAGCGCCGAGCGCCAAGATGACGGATCATACGCTATCGATCCGTCAGAGCTGGCGCGTTATCTGGAAGCCTTCCGGCCAAAGGGTGGAAGCGTTGGCCAGAGGCCATCTCCCGACGAAAGCGGGGCGTTGCAGGCCTTGAAGCGCGAAAACGAGCTGCTGCGGGAAATCCTGGAGCGCGAACGGGCCGACCGGCTCGACGAACGCCGCCGCGCTGAGGCGGAAATCGAACACCTACGCCTGATCAGCGAAAGGCTCCTCCCTGGCCCCAGAAAGGCCGCTGAGGGCGATCAGGATGCCGGCGGGCGGTTGGGTGGCCTAATCGGCCGAAAACGCACCAGCGGGCTTTAAATAGCCTTAGTCACCGGTTCAGGCGTCCCTCTCGAGCAAACACATCAAGCCTATCGCCATGCTCGCTCCGGCAAGGGCTTCGCCCTCCTCCACTGCGTTGCGGCCGCCTGCGGCGGTGCTCTGCGCTGCGCGTGGCGATCTTCTGACAGTGTCGGCTCCGAAGGAATGTCGGGTCTTCCCGTCTCTCCAAAGGAATGATGAGGCGTAGGACGGGCTTGCGGGATGAGCTACCGCCGTTCAGTCGGGGCAATCTCCGCTCTCTGATACTGAGCAAACAGCAAATTCAGCGCCTCGCCCATCAACTGCTGCACGGTCTTGTCCTGCTCCACGGCGATCAGCTTCAGCTGCTTGCGGACTTCCGGCGGAAAGAAGGCCGCGATTTGGGCTTTGTCCGCCCGGCTTGGACGGTGATGCTGACTGACAGGCCTCTCTGGCGATTGAACAGTCGAGCCCGTCGGACTCTCCGACTGCTCTGGTGCAGCCTTCGGTGTTTCAATCGGGCGGGTTTGAATCCCTGATAAGGGCTTGCGCTTTACTGACATAATCAACACTCCTACATTTCAATTTTTTGACGCGAAAACTCGTAGACGTGTCTACACTCTTCGGCAGCCCGGCCGGATGGTTCGAATTCCTGCGGTGCCATCCCGGATGCCGTGGCGTCCTGGAAGGTGACACGGTCCGATATTTCGTAAGGGCAGACTTTTATGCCCTGCCCTTCCAGAAATTGCCGGGCTTCATCCGCGCGGCTCCCTCGTGTTTTCACCCGCGTCAGCACGGCAAAATGCGGCGGGTTTCCGCCGAGCTTGATCGTATTGAGAACCGAGGCGGCCGTTTTCAGATCGGCAGCGCTTGGCTGCATCGGAATGATCACCAGATCGGCTGCCTTCACGGCCGCCATAGACGACTCTTCGGCCCGCCCGGCAGTATCGATCAGACAGACCTGCGCACCTGCCCGGGCGGCCGCATCAAGTTCTCTTTGAAGCCGTGGGGCGACAGTGACGACGACTTCGGGTGCAAAGGCTCCGCGATCGTCGCTCCAGCCGGCAAGGCTCGCTTGCGGGTCCAGGTCGATTCCGCGTGTCGGTATTCCATCGGATTCGAATGCGACGGCGAGAGCGCTTGCGAGTGTCGTTTTGCCCGTGCCGCCCTTCTGACCGATAAATGCGATTGTCTTCATGATGACCATCATGCTTGATGACGTGTAGACACGTCAAGGTGTATTTGCGTCTGGTGGCGTTGAGTCGTTTCGTGGAGGTGTAACTCGCGCAGCTCGCGGCGCTTGAGTGGGTTCCATGAACTGGATCTGCTCTGCCGACCGGGGTTCGGTCTCTGGTGTTAATATGGGTGTTATATAGGGTGTTAAGGGTGCCGAAACACACCCTAAGCCCTTGATATATAATCAAAAAAAAACACTTGCGGTATCTAATTCCCGTTGAACGGTATCTGTTTCCCGCGATTCGGTATCTAAAGTCCGCGCGCCGCTCGATCTGCCCACAGACTTATCCCCCGAACGACCCACAGGCCGATCCTGGTCGAGGGCCGATTCGGGGTATCGGCATCCGGTATCTGAAACCCCGAATTTCCTTGACTTTGGTATCTAAAACCCCGAATGTGAGGCATGGTATCTAATCACCCGAATCTGCGTGAGGACACGTTGCCGCCGTCAAACCTGACGGCCGACAAGCGCGGCGGGACTGATCTGTTCACCTGCGATGTGGCTGACGCGGTTCTGAAGGACCTGATGCCGACGCTTGAGCACCCGTTCTATTCGCTCTCGAAAAAGCCGGTGACGACCTCGCGCATTTATCGGCGCGGCGACCACTGGCTGAAGATCGTGCCCAGCGAGAAGGGCCTCGCGACGATCTATGACAAAGACATCCTGATCTATGCCGTCTCCCAGCTCGTCGCCGCCATGCGGCGCGGTGAGGAGCCAAAACAGCGCATCAGGATCAACTGCCGTGACTTCCTGATGTTTGCGAACCGGGGTACCGGCGGCAAGGATTACCTTGCGATCTGCGACGCCATCGAACGCCTCGACGGGACGCGCATTCGTACCAACATCAAGACCGGTGACGAGGAACAATTCGACGCGTTCGGCCTGATCGAGGGCGGCACCGTGCGCCGCAAGGAGGGGCTCGACGGGCGTATTCTTTGGGTCGAGATCAAGCTGTCGGATTTCGTCTACAACGCGGTCCGGCATCAGGAGGTTCTGACGCTCCACCCGGATTATTTCCGGCTATCGAAGCCGATGGAGCGCCGTCTGTACGAGCTGGCACGAAAGCACTGCGGCCAGCAGGACAAGTGGTCGCCGTACATTCAGACCCTTTTTGAAAAGTCAGGCTCTTCCGGCTCGGTGAAGCTGTTCCGCAACCGGGTCAAAGAGATCTGCCGGACCAATAACATGCCCGATTACGAGCTCGAGTTTCTCGAGGAGCCGGATCAGGTCCTGTTTATGAACCGCGACACGATGCCGAAGGATCACGGGAAGCCGGAGCAAAGTGATGAAACGATCCTTTTGCGCCTGACTGGTGAGGGCAGGATGCGCGGTCGCGAGATCGCCGCCGGTTGGGACATCGACTACGTCCAGAGCTGCTTTGCCGCCTGGTGGGTGAAGATCGGGCGGCCGCCGACGAAGAACGCGGACGCGCTGTTCCTAAAATTCTGCCGCACATGGCAGGACAAACGCGGGCGTCCCGCATAGCTCCGCCATAACCCTACCGGCGCGGCACTCCTAATCACTTACCATCACATACACACGTCAACGCGCATTAATATTGACGGGTATACGTGTCGACACATCAAGGCGTCGAGGTATGGTCAGGCCGATGCTGCATGTTTCCGAGATACTCGGCCGCCCGGCTTGCCGCACTTGCCGCGGTGAAGATTGCTTTCTTGTCGGCCTTCAGGACCTTGAGCCAGATGGCGAGATAGGCCGCATGATCGGCCCGCGGGCTCGTCGAAATATCAAGGTCTGCGCAAAGGAAAGCCGCGCCGAGTTCGGCAATCAGCTCTTCCATCGCGTAGGCTTCATCACCGAACCGGCCGGTGAGATTGCGATCCAGGCGATTGGCGGCACCGCTCCAGTGGGTCAGCTCATGCAAGAGGGTGGATGCCCAGGCTTCGGTTGGGGTTGCTGTCGCGCTGCCGGTAAAGCGCTCACGGCCGGGCATAACGATCCGATCGTCTCGCGGTGAGTAGTAGGCCTGGTCGCCTTGCACGCACACCGTTGCGCCGGCGGCCGCCGCGAGCTCGTCGGCCGCAGTCGTCGGATTGATGCGATCTTCCAGTGCGACACCATCAGCGGGGGAGGGAACCTCGAAGCCGTCGACCTGCGCCACGTTGAACACCCTCGACGCGCGGGCAAACAGAACGGTTTCGGTCTCGGACGGGTCATCGTCGCGCGGGCGCTCGAGCTCCTTGTAGAACACGATAACGCTGGATTTCTCGCCTTTGCGGACCTGCGCGCCTTTCGCCTGCCATTGGCGATACGTGCCCCAGAGGCCGTGCTGATACCCGTTCGCTTCGGCAGCGATCCAGAGTGACAGCACATTGATGCCCCGATAGGCCTTATCGGACGCGATATTGACCGGCCTTCCCGTAGCCAGGCCTGAGCGATGCCACGGCATCTGCCAGGCTTCTGCGCCGGCTTCCATGGCGGCAATGATTGCGTTGGTGACGTGGCTATGAACGTCGAAATGATCCTGTCCCATTGTGTGGTCTCCTTTTCGTCAAGCGTGGGGCGCAGCTGCTGCTGCAACCCTGCCCGTCGGCGAGACCGGGGATCGGAGGGGGCAAGGAGAATCGTGCCGGGTGGTGCGGGCGCAGCGCAGCGAGCCACGGCCGGCACTATTGTCCTTGCTGGGAGGAAGGGGCGGCGCCCCTTGGCCCTCCCATCTCACATGACAATGTCGGCCGCAGGCCGTCTCAATCCCGCCTCAGGGACAGTCACCCGAATGGGCCGAGACCCGCTCTTGCGGGGCTCGGTAAGGAGCGCAAGCGACGAGTAGGGCCCGCCGGCGAAGCCGGGAGGTCCAAACCCCTTGCAATCAATGTACCTTATATGGTACACTTCATATGTGAATGATCGAAAGCGTCTACCGGCACGGTTCTTTCAATCCGACGCCGGCCGGGCGCCGGTTCGCGATTGGCTGCTGTCGTTGAAGGATGAGGACCGCAAGGCCATCGGCGATGACATTCGCACCGCTGAATTTGGCTGGCCTCTCGGTATGCCGCTTTGCCGCTCGATCAGCGGCGTGAAGGGGCTTTGGGAGATCCGCACCAACTTATCGAACGGGACGATCGGCCGGGTGTTTTTTTGCAGCCATCACGGCAGCATGGTGCTGCTGCATGGCTTCATCAAGAAGTCGCAGGCGACACCGGCGAAGGAGATCGAAACGGCTGCAAAACGAATGCGAGGATTGAGATGACGAACGACAAAGAGACCGGCACGGCAGGCGAACTGTTTGAGGATTTCCTCAAGGAGCAGGGGACCTATGCTGCGACGACAGAGCAGGCGGTCAAGCGCGTGCTCGCCTTTCAGCTGGCGGCGGCGATGAAGGAGCAACGGATTTCAAAGGTTGAGATGGCGAAGCGCCTGGAGACCAGCCGCTCGCAGCTCGATCGGCTGCTCGATCCCGACAATGAGAGCGTCTCCCTCGCCGTCCTGAACCGGGCCGCTCAGGCCGTTGGACGCAGCATCAAGCTTGAGCTCGTTTAGCGCGGATATCGCTCGCAAAAAGGGACAGCGCTGTGTTCCCTCGGCGTTTCCCATTCTAATCCTCTGCCGTCATCGCCAGCAGCTCCGGGGGGATTTCTTTCCGCCGAAAGACCTTCTCAACCTGCCGTGAGAATTCTTCGTCGTCCGCATCCTCCTGCCAACGCCCTGAAAGCGGCAGAAACCGATCGACCGGTTTTGCGGTTTTGATGCAATCGACAATCACATACCAGCGGTCGCATTTCTGGTCGTACTTGTGTTTCCGTCCGAGCGCTTCTGCCGCGACCCTGATCCGCTCATCCAAGGTAGCGCTGACGAGATAGGTGAACCCTCCCGATTCCGTCAGGTTCGAAAACGCCTTGAACAACTTTCCGGCGCTTACCTCCGCTCGGCAATACTCTATCATCTGGCCGATCCGGCCGAGGCCCTCGCCGGAAAAATCGTAGAAGTCGAGAACGACGGACGCCACTTCCGGGGGTGCCGTTTTCAGATGCGCCAGCAAGCCGGAGACAGCCGGATCGCCGATCCGCTCCAGAATCCCGAGCGGGCGTTCCGCCGGGATCTTGAGATCCGCGCAGATCATGTAATCGTCAATAACCGAGGCGAAATCTCGGTCAAGGTGCATGAAATCGCAGTCGTCCGGAATGAACAACTTAGCCCTCAAATGGTATCCGAGAAAATTGAATTCACTGTCGGAGTGGATGCGCTCAAACATCTCGGCGCGACATTTCAGATAAAACAGAAACTCAATCGGCGTCGGCAGAAGGCGCGCCGCAGCATCGAGAAAGCCGAGATCCCAGATCACCGGCTTGATGCCCGGTTCCCGCTCCAGCATCGCGTCGGATAAAATGGTCGTCGAAGGGAAGGCGTCGCTCAGAACGACCACTGGATAGGTCCGCGCGGTTTCCGTAAAATGCAACGTCTGTCCGATTGCGGTCCTGGCCGTCGCCCCCTCGTGGATGAGTTTTGCGAATTCATAGGCCTGTCGGTACGGGTCCTGGATTGCGCCTTGAAAATCCTTGTACAGAGCATGCTCGTCGCCCGCCCGCGCCTTGAGGGAGACACGCTTCGATTTCGCCTGAACGATGATGACGAAATCGCCGTACACAACGAGGACGTCCGCTTCGCCGGCAATCTTTTTTTTGCTGCGCTCGATCGTGACGTTCCGATGGACATTCCGGTTGCCAAAAATCTTTTCCAGAATTCCGACGGCACTGCGCTCGGTAAAGCGGCCGCGGTTGATGGCATGCGTATCGGCATAAGAGCGGTCCGCCATCATCCAGTAGAACGGGCTCTCATAGATGCTTAGGAACAGGCGGTTTGAGTTCGGGACATACAGGCACTCGCCAAGATCGATCAGCGGCGCGAGCCCGACCTCATTGAGGTGAAACGGTCCGGTGAAGGCCAGATTGGCGCCGGCCACCGGCCTCGCAAATTTTTCAATGAAGGTTGCCGCCTTATCCCCGAATTGCGCCAGATCCGATTTTGCGATCAGCAGGCTGTTGGTCAGATCGCCCTTGGTCAGATCTTGCCCCGCCTGCTGCATCCCGATAACACCGCTCATCTGGGCTGTGATGCGGTCGAGGATAAAGCGCGCGATCTGCACCATCGAGCCTGGCGACAGGCCGACGTTGCGCAGTAGCCAGTCAAAATCGTCGCGAAACCGGTCGCGGGCGTAACGCTCGAGCTGGTTGATATAAAAACTCTCCGCTCCGTAATAAATGGCTTCACGGGCCACCGCCGCGATCTGCCGCTTATCGGGCGGCGTCGGGTGGACGGGATCAAGACGGGTCTCCCATAGCAGCCGGTCATGAAGCTCGCGCAGCAGCCGGTCGGCAGTTTCCGCGAAGTCCCCTTCGGTCTCGATGACCGAATAGATCCGGTCTGATTGCGACTGGACCGCCAGACCGAGCAGGAGCATCAGCTCGTTGCTGTTGAGTTTCGACGTAGCCCAGCGCTGCTCCGGAGGATCGACGATCTTCGCATCCTGTGTATCGATCGTGAGGACCCAGTCGCGATATACAATCGCTGAGATCTCATGAATCGCCCCGTCCCGCTGCGCAAGCCGCCGCAGATCATCGAAAATCGCCTCCATGCTGCGGGGTTCGCTGCCTATTTCTTTTTCGAATAGATCATCCATGGGTCACACGAATCTTTGTTGGCGCGCGTCCGGCGCCGCCTACCGCGAAGGTCTCGACTGAATGTCGAACGGACGCTAGAGCCGAGAATCTCTGATGCGGGCGCGAATAATCGGGAAACCGGTCGGCACGTCCTGACTAATTGACTTCTGATGTGGTTGTGCGGCGGCTCTTTCGAAAGTCAAAAGCCGAAGGTCGACGGCGGCCATCGTGATGAACAGCGATTCCGTCATCAACGTCGAGGCTGTCGGACATGGCGTTCACCGAGCATCTAAACCGTCGCCCGAAACGGCTCAGGTTGCCGGACTTGTATTTGACATCCGACACTGAACAAACGGCCCGACCGGTGCATTCTTAGGGGTGCTGGCGACCGCATGCGGTCGCCAGCACTGTGCTAGATACGCTCAACGGTCGCGGCGACGCCATGCAAGCCAAAGCATCGCCACCGTCGCAACGCACGAAACAGTCGCTACGGCACTGCCGTAGACTGCAAGGTCAATCATAGGCATTCCTTTGTTTGACTTTATTCCTAGGCGTCCGAAGGGGTGCTTCCCGGCCAATCCCTTCGGACGTACTTAGAACTACCGAGAACGGGCGAATGGTTTCATAGGGGGCCTGTTCACCAAAAATTCCACACTTGGTGACCCTCAATCTGGAAAATGGAACCTTTTCCCCGCGAGCGTAAGTCATTGTTTCAATTAAGAAATTTCCAATTAGATATTTTTTATTTAATAATAATAAGTATTACTCAGAACAATAATGACATATCTTCAGCCATAACCTTTTTTAGATTGTAATACGCTCTACCTCATCGAGACTCACCTCGTCCGCCCGCCGGTCGTAGAGCTGCGTCGTTCGCGTCGAGGCGTGGTTCGCCATCTGTGCCGCTTTTTCGAGCGTCCCCTCGTTCTTGAGGTAGGCCGTGATCCCGGTCGCCCGGAAGGTGTGGTTGCCGATCGGCGTCGCGATCCCGGCCTGTCGCGCCCGCCGGCGGATCATCTCCCAGGCGTTCGCCTGGGCGAGCGGGCGGTCCGAGAGTGTCTTGGTGTTTCGGTCGATCGTCCGGAAGACATGGTCCCTAGGGTCGTCCCAGAGCGCGCAGCGGTCGAGGTAGTCGTAGAAGTACGCCTCGAGGGTGTGGTGGCAGGGCACCTCGTGCCGCTTCCCGCCCTTCTCGTGGAGCCGAACCCAAAGCCGCCGGTTCTGCGTGTAGAGGTCCTCGACCTTCAGCGAGAGCGCGGCGCCGACGCGGGCGAAGCCGTAGACCATCAATCCGATCAGCGCCCGATCGCGCAGCCCGACCGGCTTTGATACGTCGATGGCGTCGAGGAGCTGCCGCGCCTCGGCCGGCTCGAGGACGGGCGTCTTGCCGCGCCGCACGACGTGGCGCGGGCCGCGCACGGAGGCGGCCGGGTTCACCGGCACGACCTGGCCGACGACGAGCCAGTCGAACAGCGCCCGGATCGCGGCGAGACGCTGCTTCACGGTGGGGACGGACTGCGACTGCCCGAGCTCCTCGATGAAAGCCGCAACGTGGATGGGCCGAACGTCGGTCAGCGCGGCAACCCCTCGGGTTTCGCACCAGGCGCCGAACTCGATCGCGCCGCGCAGGTAGGAGCGGCGGGTATTCGGGTTGCGGATGTGGACGGCGAAGAACTCGAGGAAGCGGGTGCGGGCGCGTTCGTCGGCGGGGGCGAACAGGATCGGCAGCGCCGGGGCATCAGAGGAAGGGATCGCGATCGTGGTCGGGAGTGTCGTCATCCGGTTCAGGATAGCATCATCAGATCATAGGATAAAGGATATTATCATATGCTTATAGGATACATGTCGGCCGTTGGGATTGCAGCTTTCCGAATTATTCGGCGCAGAATCTGACACGCTATTTGGCATGTCCATTGGCGCCCCCCGCAGGCGCTGAACCGTTTGATGGCAAAGCATCGACGATGCCTGAGCCAGATAATTTGTCAGATTCTGCGCCATATAGTGGGTCAAATGACAGCCGATGATCGCCCGTGCTTCTCCGGAGCAACAACGTCAATCGTAAACCGACGACGCGGGTTCAACTGAACGAGCGACGGGGGACACAGCAGCCCCGCTCCTGATGAGGAGCCGGCAATAAAGCCCTGCACATCAATCACGCGCTGCCTCATATCGGCCGGCGCCACTATGCTTGACAGACGGGGGACAGCCGATACGATTTCTTAGTGTAAATTGCGGTTTAACGCTCAGTCAAACATTGGTACCCTGGGCCACGGATTTGGGTATCGAGCACAATAGCATGCATCCAGTACAATTTTTGGCCGCACTTGTAGGAATTATTGCTGGAGGAGTCACGATATTTGCATTTTTTTCGAACCCAGACAGCACATCGAGTAGCAGCTTACAAACTAAATCTATAAATAGGTCGAGCGCAATACGCTCACTGAACGTCTCTAGCACTCCAAACTTTAAAGTAGAATGCTTTTTATCTGACTTGCTTCCGCCCTTATCAGAGGATGAGTCCTGCTATATTCAAGTTACAAGAACAGCTCTTTCCAAGATAATGCAAAAACGCCCACAGCGAAATGTACAATACATACAAATATCAGGACAGGAGGCCACCTCTACATTTTTATTTGAAACTCATTCTGTAGATAGACTCCACATAGACGCAAGTCGTTCAGTTATGACTGTGTATAGCGACGACTTTCCTGCAATAAATCCAATGATTATTACTTTATTTGATTGGTCCAATGGAATAAAAAGCTCTACTGGGGTAAATTTTCGATCATGCGGTGGCACAATAAGCTTTTACACGCCCGGAAATATAAATATAACATCATCTCAATTTAAAGATTTAACCTACACAGCAAAGGTTGAGACAGATTGCAGGATATTTTGGGTTGATGGCGACGAGTATGACATAGCCAGAACCTCAACTATATCCGCTACACGAAAGTCTGAAATAAAAATTAGATTCACACCAGGGCTGAAACCCGAAACAATTTCTTTAGTACCATCATAATAATAGACACTTCTCTGCGGTCTAATAATTTTATAAAAAATCACTATAATGCATAATTAATATTTTTTATAACTTAGGGTATACTGGTCTTTCTTTGGGTTGGACTGTTCCATCCAACCCAAAACTGCTGTATCCGGCGGAATCGCCGCCCCTTCTTTGTTCAGTTCAAAATCTTGGCCAGATACTCCTCGCCGATCTTCTGGAACCTGTCGCGCTCGGTCGGCAGGATCGAAAGGCCAAGCGCCTCCCTCACCTCGTCCGTCACGTAGCGGTCGATCTTGAGCGCAGCGGCTGCGTCATAGCCCTCCCAAGCCTTTTCGATCGCCGCGTTGTGGCGCTCGACGGCCGCATTGCGGCGGTCGATGGTGCGCTTCCATTTCTGCTGCTGCGAGAAGATCGCGCCCAAATTGCCCGAAAACGCGCTGGCCATGATCCCCCGCTTGTGAACGGTGTCTTCGCCGTGCAGCGGCACTGTCTCGGCGAGATAGCGAACCCGCGTCATGATCTCCGCCTTCCCGAGCATATTCTGCATGCTGACACGCTCATAAACGGCGCGCTGGAGTTGGCGCTCATACTGGGTCAGCGCCTGCTCGGTCTTGGACACGCGGCCAAGCGTGAGCAGGTTGTCGGGGTGGGCTTGGTCGATCCCGACGGCGCCGAGTGTGGCCCCGCCGAGCATCACAGCGGCCGCAAAGATGCGCCCGATCATGACCGGTCGCCGAGAATGTCGGCCTCCCAATCTTTCGGGAGGCCGATCATCTCGCGCAACTCGTCGTCGTCATAGAGAACCTTGACGTCGCCGATCAGCCGGGTCCGCTCGTTCATGACGCGGGCGCGGGTGTTCTCTGCGGCAGCGCAAGGACCGCCATATCCGCCGCGATTTACGTCGACGTACAGACACGCGAGCTCATTGAAATAGGTTTTCGGCAGGGTGGCGCTCAGTTGCGTGTCGGCTTGATCGATGCGCGAGCGCACCTCGTCGGCGCGAACTTCCAGCTCAGTCTCAAGCGCGACGGTCTGGCGGTTGATCTGCTCGACGGCCTCAGTCTCCTTGACCGTCCAATAAGTCGTTGCGGCGCGAACGCGGTTTTCGATTCCCGCGCTGACATCACCGAAGAAGCGCGCCGTGGCGTTGGCCGGCCGGCGCGGGTCATTCTCGTCGAGGTAGCTGTCCAGAAACAGGGTGCCGCCGGCAAGCAACACGGCGAGCGGAATGCCGACATAGACAACGCCGGTATAAATCCGATGCGTCGTGCGGCCAAGTTTCTGAAGGGTGCTTGGCTCCTGCTCGCGCTGCTGGCGCTTCTGCGCCTGGGAGGTGCGGCTCTGCTGGAGACGGTCGGAGCGGTCGTTCGTGCGCTTGAACATGGTCGGCGGTCCTCATTTCAGAGGCCGGCGGATCGCGGCCGCACAAATTATTGTGCCATTACAAAATAAATACAATTAGAATGATTTTTGTAATCATTCTAATTGGAGGTAACTCCGACCGGATTCATTCCGAAAATTGCGCTCGTCACATCTCAAGTTTTCGTTCTGTGCCGTCATGCTCCCGAAAAAAGCCACGATCGTTCGCCGGCTGACGCGCCACCCGCTCGGCCGCAAGGTCGCGGGCGGCGCGGGCCTGAAAGGCGGCGGAAATCTTCGCTTCTTCCCGCTCCTGCCGGGCCTGTAAAGCGTCGCGCTCCGTCTTCTGGCTGACGCGGTGTGCCGTGCGAGCGTGGTCAATCTCGGTGCGCAGTGTCTTCAACTCAGCGCGAAGCGAGGCCAGCCGCTCGGCAGATCGGGCGGCGCGGCCGGCCTCGATCTTGTCGAGCTGGCCGGTCAGCTTCAGCACCATCGCCTTAAAACCCTTCACCGGCTGATCGGCCTGGCGCGCGGATCGAAGCTCGGCGATGACCTGGCTAACACGCGCTCGGGCGGTACCTTCCAGCTTCCGTGAAAAGGCGCGCCAATCGTCGTTCTGGCGCTCTCGCAGCTCGCGGCGCTCCTCCTTGTGGCGGGTCGATTGAGTCCGCGAAGCTTCGTCTTTCCAAGTCTGTCTCTCGATTTTCCGGGCCGTGCGCCGAGAGTTCGTGACCGCCGGCCCGTCGTGCTTTTGGGGCGAACGGGGATCGCCTCGAGCCTTGAACGAGCGATGCTCGACGCGGACAAGGCCGGCCTTGCCTTCAATCTTAAGCTGCTCGTTCTGGCGCTCGGCGATGAAGGCGCGCAGCTCCCTGGCGAACTTCTGGCCGCGCTTCAGATTCGTCTGCCAGACATGCTTTTTTCCAAACTTCTCGCCCGCCAGCGTCCGGGTCGGAAAGAGCATGTGCACATGCCAATTACGGTGATCGCCCTCGCGGCCGGGGCTGTGAATGTTGGCATCGACGGCCGGCGCGCCCTGCCCGATCAGGAAGCCAGCCACGTCCTCGACGATGGCGCGCCGGCCTTCGGGGCTGATCTCGTGGGCGAAGGTGAACAGGATCTCCTTCGCGGTCTGGGCGCTCTCCTTCTTCGGATTCTTCGCCTCAGCCAGCTCGGCGGCGTTCCAAAGCTCGGAACGATCCGACAGCCAATCGGGGGCGTTCTCGGGTGTAAAGATGCGCGATTCGTCAACCCCGTTTCTTCGCCGGTAGTCGTGCACCCGATTTTGGAATTTGCAGTGGATCAATGCCCCTGACCTATACGCGGCCGCAGCGGTTGCCGTCCGTCCTGTCGTTCGGCTTACCGGTTCCAACCGCGTTGTCAGTTCATAGATCCTCATTTGCCAATCTTTCCCGTACTAGGGCGATGAAATCGGACAACCGTTCCGGTTGGCTTTTCATCGTCTATGTACGAGGCCGCTTTAGCGGCCTTGATCCAATCGTGACCCGTTCAGGGTCACAGATTGGCGCACAGATAGGTCATGCATCCAAAGATGATCCAAGGCGGCAGCCGATGTGATCATCGACGATGCGTGACCGTGTCGGTTTGATTTTGAAACGTCAGTTTCGAAAGCAATCCTACATCTGTGCGCGTTTCCCTTAATCTAGCATTCGCCGCCACAGCTGATCAACCGAAACAGGCCCACCCCATGCACCGAATGCCCCGCGGATACGCCGGCGAGATCAGCCGCAACCTCTCTGACTCGGCCTGGGAAGATCTCGCCACCGTCGAGCCGGACGAGATCGAATTTCGGCCGGGCCGGTTCTTCGTCGGCGCATTCGAGGGGCGCTATGTCGGGCTTGCCGACGACCGCCACCTCCTGACCGTCGCCGGGAGTCGCGCCGGCAAGGGCACGTCGCTCATCGTGCCGAACATTCTGTTCTGGCCGGCCAGCGTGATCGCCATCGACCCGAAAGGGGAGCTCGCAACGATTACCGCCAGGCGGCGCGGAGACCTCGGAAAGGTGTACGTGCTCGACCCCTTCGAAAAGGTGGAAGGCGAAGGGGTAAAATACCGGGCAAGCTATAACCCCCTCGCCGCGCTCGACCCTGATAGCGAAAGCGGTCATGAGATGGCCGGCATGATCGCC
>NZ_CP133485.1 GCF_031195445.1 Acuticoccus sp. MNP-M23 | reverse complement strand
GCAGGAAGGCCGGCATCCCTGTCGAGGTGAAGCTCGTCGGCAACCGCGGCCGCGACATCCTTCCCTTCATCGAGCTGTTCGACGAAGGGGAGCACGCTCCCGACGACCTGTGGTGCCATGTTCACCTCAAGAAATCCCTCGCGCTGGGCGCCAACAGCCCCGGCGACGTGTGGCGCGACTTCCTGATGCGCATCATTCTGGGCAACGCCGATGCCCTGTCCAACGCGATCCCGATCGCGAGCCGGAAGGATGTCGGCCTCGTCACCGCGTTCGATCCCAACATTCTCGGCTGGACGGGTTCGGTCCGCCTCATCAGCCGCTTCGAGCAGCATCTGCCGGCGCCGCTGCCAGCCCATCCGATCTTGTTTCCGATCGGCAACATGTTCTGGACCAAGGCTCGGGTGGTCGGCGCGATGAGAACGCTGTTCCCGGCGTCCTATCCCTGGCCCAACGAGCCCATCGCCAACGACGGCACCGAGTTCCACTTCATCGAACGGCTGTGGCCCGCCATGGCCGCGGTCGAAGAGCTCGAAACGATCTATCTGGAAAAGGCGGACCAGAAACGCGGGTAAGATTCTGCAAAATCGCAGTCTGGCTCCGCTCTGCCAAATCAACTACTGAGGCAGACCCCCCTCGCGTCGCAGTTTGGACACTATCCATGGACATCATCTTCCACATCGGCATGGGCAAGACCGGCACGAGTTCGATCCAGCGTGCCCTGCAGACCGGGACCAAGGCGCTGGCTCCGCACAACGCCCACTATCTGGGGATGTGGTTCGACATGATCGCGCCGCGCTTCCGCGGCCATGAGGGGCTGAAGGATTTCTGCAACATCCCGCCGGAGGCGAAAGAGGCTGCCGCCGGCACCTTCCTGTCAGCCCTTGCGGACATCGAGCGGAACTCCGGAGCGCACACCTTCATCATGTCGAACGAAGGTTTTTTCGGCGAAGGCGACGGGCTGAAGCCGTTCATCGATGCCCTGCGCCCGCATGCCAACATCAAGCTGATTGCCTACATGCGCCCGGCGCGCGAGTGGCTTCCCTCGGCGTTCGCCCAGTGGGGCATCCGGCACAAGACCTATCCGGGTCCGATCCAGCCATTCGGCGAGCGCGCCAAGCTCCTCATCGGCCAGTACAACGGGATCCGCGCCTGGCACCAGAATTTCAGCGATATCCTGGTGGTGCGCAAGCACACCAAGTCGATCGACGTGGTGGCGGACTTTTCGGAGGTGATCGGCATTCCACTCCCGGCGGGCGAGCGAAGCCTGGAGCGCTCGGAGCCGGCCGAGATGGTTCTGCAGGCCATGTTCAACAACCGCTTCCCCAAGCCGGTTATGCCGGAGCGGTTCCGCCGTGTGGTGCTCGGGTCGGGACACGAGGTCCGCTCGGTCGAGGAAATGGCCCGGCTGTGCTTCGAGCATGACGGGCTCGACGCGATTGTCGATGGCCGCGCGCCCCTGTTCGATTATGTACGCGAGAATATCGGGATCGAGCTTGACGGCAAAAGCGACGG
This sequence comes from Acuticoccus sp. MNP-M23, assembly GCF_031195445.1. Classification (NCBI taxonomy): domain Bacteria; kingdom Pseudomonadati; phylum Pseudomonadota; class Alphaproteobacteria; order Hyphomicrobiales; family Amorphaceae; genus Acuticoccus; species Acuticoccus sp. MNP-M23. Next base: position 22,565 of record NZ_CP133485.1, on the reverse strand, counting down.
CGACGGGCGTACCGTCGACAAGGACGCCCTGCGCGACCGGATCCTCGATTATCTGATCGAGATCACCTTCCTGCAAGCAGCCCGGATCCAGAAGCTGGAAAACGAGATCGAGGACCGGAAGGCTTAGGTCAGAGCATTTCTCGTTCCAGGGGGTCGGCAGACAGATTACGGCGCTGGTCGATTGTAGCCGGCGCCTCCTCGGAGCGCGCAAAAAAAGTCCGCATCGGCATGACACCGATGCGGACTTTCTCATGTTGAACGAGGGCGCCTCAGGCGTCCTGCGTTGCACCTTCCTTGGCGGAAATGGTGAAGCCCTGCTTGTCGAGCTGTTTCAGGAGACGGCCCGCCTGCGGCAGAACGGACTTGCGCTCGGCCTTGTAAGCATTCTTGCGCTCTTCGCTGGTCGCGAAGTCGCGGCCCTCTTCCTTGCACTTCACCCGCCACATGGCGCGTGCGAGCGCTGAGCGGACGTTATTGCCAGATTCAGCTTCGTTGTCGTTGGTATCAGTCATGGAATCTCTCCGTGAAACGTCGTCCGCATGACCACTGGTGCGCTGGCCGGCTTCAGGCGAGTCCTGCACAGCCGCTGCCAGTCGCCGAACGGCTCTGGGGCGTCTTTTAGCACGTTCGTTCGCAGTTGCAGCGAAACTTTCTTTGAGAAGAGCGTCAAGTGCCTTCGCAATGGAGGTAGGCGTCGGCTGCGAGGGTGCAAGACCTTCGCGGATCAGGTCGAGCATCGGGGCCGCCCCGATTGCGGCCTCCAGCAGGCTCTCCTCACCGGTGATGGCGCCCGCGGATGCGTGAGAGGATTCAGCCAGGCTTTCCCCCAGCCGCTCTTCCATCCAGTCGACGTCGGCGCGATTTGCCTCCAGGAGCGGATCGAACAGCGAGGGGGCGAGGGCAAGCTTGGTGCTGCCGATCCCCTTCAACGCCGCGATAAATGCATTGCGGGCGGGCCCGGACCCGCGGTCCATCCAGTTGTCTTCACCGAACTTGCGCTTGACGTAGAGAAGCGCGGTGCCTTCGAGGCTCAGCGTATCATTCTCGAACACTTGGTCGGCGGGATCGACGATGGCGCCGATGCGATCACAGAAGTCGAGAACAACGTCCCCGCCCTTGAGCGAGGCCCTGTCGAACTTGATCAGTTGGACGTTCTCGCGGCCGAAGATGTCATCGTATTTCTGGAATTTCCCGCGATAGTCCGCCCACTTCATCAGGCTCTGGTCGAATTCCGGCCGGTGCAGACCCTTGATGTTCTGTTGCAGTGCACTCGTCGTCCAGGACCGGGGAGGGCGTACATATCCGATGATACGGATATCATCGCAATATTTGCGAAAATACTCCGCAACCGCCTCCACGCAGGGGCGCCTGATACTGCTGAGCCGTTCGGCCGAGAACACGACCGGCCGGCCGTCGGCCTCCTTCAACGATTGCTGGAGCTCGTCCGCATATTCTGCCCGGCGCTTTGCGACCGTGGCGTCGCTGGCATTCTTCAGCTTGGAATCCTTGGACCAGCCTTTGCCCTCGAACAGGTAGCGGACCGCCCCGGAATGGTTGGGGTGCTCCGGCAGCAGGTAGAACGGGTTCTGGATGCGCGCCTTGGCCAGCGTTTCCTGAATGGAGCTGGTGCCGGTCTTCGGCATCCCGATGTGAAGAAAGGCTTTCATCGAATAGCTCCTGCCATGGGGCGCATCCGGCAGCCTTGGCGAGGCCGTCCGGCGCGCGCCGTTTCAACACGCACGCGCTTTGCGGGCATGCTGCCGAACCTGGTCTCGTCGATCATGTCAGCCCTGCCATTCAAGACACGTGCGTCCTCTATTGCCTTGAGGTTTGAGGGTAAAGGGCCAATCTTGCCCCGCAAACGCTCCGTGAAATCCTCGACAACCCCGGTGGCCGGGGATCCCTCAGTCGGGTGGTGGTTCGTGGATCGAGTAGCTGAAGCGCTCGAAATCGGACCGGTAGGTTTCCGCCACATGCACGATCGAGGACGTGTCCCACTCGATGGCCTTGCCCAACCCCTTCGAAGACAGTTCGTGCGGCACGGTTTCGGGCGGCGTCCGGCCGATATGCTTGCACACGGTCGCGATGATGGTTTCGAGCCCGTCCTCGAAACGCATCAGCGTCGTCCGGTTGCCGGTGAACTGCCACTGCGGGCGAAGGTGGTTGTCGAGATGGAAAGAGTTGTTCCGGGCGAGCGTCAGGTTGTGCTCCAGCCACGGGCCGAATTCGGGGAATGGCATTGCCCCTTCCTGGGCCAGCATCGCCCGCATCCGGTACTCCGACGCGATCCTCGTGAACGGATTGCGCACGATCGCAAACCCGTAGTCGAAATAGTTGCGGCTGAAGAGCTGGTCGATCTCCATGCGCCGCAGGTGCTGCGGCGTGCATTTCAGCGCGGGAGGGATGAGGCTGGGGGACCAGAATTGCAGCTCGCCAAGCGTCCGCATCCAGGTCTCGACCGACGAGCCCCCTGCCTTCGGAATATGGATGAACAGAAGACGAAAACCGTCGAATTCAACGAATGGCATCTGTCAGTTCCAACTATCTGCCAATCGGCAATAATTCACCCGGTCATCTCCGCCCGGCCTACTCTCGCAAACCAGATGGCTCGTAAAGATGCAACCATCGGGCCTCTTGCGCTTCATTCAGGATCGAGGACCAACCGCTGCCGGGTGGGCCGCCGTGTCGGCCGCGACACCCGCCGGCTGACCATGCAGGCGTCTTGATATTCAATCTTTCTCCCGAGAAATATAACATCATGGCGACGGATTTTATTCATCGCGCTCTAGAATGGCCCGTCATGTTTTCCGTATTCCGGGCGCTCCTTGCTGGAATTATGGTTCGCGCTTGCGCAGGACAACGAAGTCCTCGTTGCCGCCGACAATCCCCGGGTAGATCGCCTCGACCGCCAGGATCTTGCCGAAGACGCCGGTGACGTAGGCATGGCTGTGGGCGGCAAGGTGCCCGCCGCCGGGAAGGGCCGCGCCCGCAGCGACGATCACGCCGGAGCGTTCCAGGTCGTCCACCGTGACCCTCGGCAAGCCCGGCGGCGCGCTCTTCAGCGCGAGGGCGACGGCGGCCGGACCGCGCAGCGAGATCAGCGCGGCGCCCTCCGGCTTCAGGACCCGGGCGAACTCGGCGAGCCAGGCAAGGCCATCCGCCTCGGCAAGGCGGGGGAAGATCGAGATTGCGTAAAGCGCATCGAAGCTTTCGTCCGCATAGGGGAGCGGCGGCGCGGCCGGGACGGTGCGGCAGCGGGTGCCCGGAAGCTGCGCGGCGAGATAGCTCATCGCCGCCCCGTTCACGTCGCACGCATCGCTCGGCATCCCGCTCCGGCCGGCAAGGTCGAGCGCGACCCCGCCGATCCCGGCGCCGAATTCGAGAATGCGGCCCGTGCCGGGTGTCATCCCCGCGGCAGGCACATGATCGAGGAGCTTGCTGTGGAGAGCGGCGGTGACGACACCGCTCTGGCGCCTGAACGCTGTCCAGCCGGGCGAACCTTCCTCGTGCATTTCCTGCGCTGCCGTCTCGGGGTGCGCCTGCCAATGGGTCATGTCGGATCCGTCTTGCGTGAAGTGCCCCTGCCAGGAGCCTGCGGGCTCCTGCGAATTCCTAACCCATACAGGTCCGAAGCCGACGCGAATATGGACGGCCCTGCCCATATTCGTGCCTTGCCGTCTTCTCCGGCGTGGGTTAGACGACCACCGGTGGCAAAACGAAGGTCAAATTTGAAATTCGGACAAGCTTTCGGAGGCTTCGAACCGTCAAATGCCAGCTTATCGGAACATGTTCCTGATGGGGCGCCTCCAGGGTCCAGCAAGCATTGCTGGATTCGAGTCGGCCTGACGATGCCTGCGAAGACGAAAAACGCCAGCAACCAGTAAGACGTCCTACCCGGAGAGTAGCATGAGTTTGCCTGTCGCAACGAATACGAAGGCACGAGCATCATGAAGGGAATTATTCTCGCGGGTGGCTCCGGCACCAGGCTTCGCCCCATCACCAAGGCGATTTCGAAGCAGCTCCTGCCGATCTACGACAAGCCGATGATCTATTACCCGATCAGCACGCTGATGCTGGCCGGGATCAAGGATATCCTGATCATCACGACGCCGGAAGACGCGCCCCTGTTCGAGAACCTTCTCGGCGACGGCAGCGCGTGGGGCATCAACATCGTGTTCGCCCAGCAGCCCAAGCCAGAAGGCCTGGCGCAGGCGTTCATCATCGGCCGCGACTTCGTCGGCGACGATCGCGTTGCGCTGGTCCTCGGCGACAACATCTTCTACGGCCACGGCCTCGACCAGCTCCTTCTCGCCGCCGCAGGCCGGGAGACCGGGGCAACGGTCTTCGCCTATTATGTCAAGGACCCGGAGCGTTACGGCGTCCTGTCTTTCGGCGCCGACGGCAAGCCGGACGACATCCTCGAAAAGCCCGAGGTGGCCCCATCCAACTACGCGGTGACCGGCCTTTATTTCTACGACAACGACGTCCTCGACATCGCCGCAGCGGTGAAGCCCTCGCACCGCGGTGAGCTCGAGATCACCGACGTGAACCGCGCCTACCTGGAACGCGGCGACCTCAATGCCGAGACCATGGGCCGGGGCTACGCCTGGTTCGACACCGGCACGCACGATTCCCTCGTGGATGCCGCCATGTACATCCGCGCGCTCGAGCAGCGTCAGGGCCTGCGGATCGCCTGTCCCGAAGAGATCGCCTGGCGGCAGGGCTGGCTTGGCGACGAAGCACTCGCCGCGCTTGGGCGGGAACAAGAAAAGAGCGGCTACGGCGCCTACCTTCTGGAGCTTCTGGGGAAGTAACTGAGCTGATTTAAACTCTTCGCATTCACCTGAACACAGCATTATTGGGGCTGAATATGGCAAATGATCAGAAACCTGAAATACAGATCAGTGAATCCGACTTGTACGCTTTTGCAAATTGCATCTGGTGGGTGATGCAGGAAGGAAGTCTCCCGAAGGGGCAGGAGAAAATCCAGTCCAAGTGGGAAGAAGAAGCAGATGACTGGGCCCTGAAAGCCCGAAAGATCATGCGTCATCTGGACTATAACGGCTTCAACATGGAACGGATCAAGCCGCAGGAAGCCGCGAACCCCTGATCCCCTTCAGCCGCCGCCGGCGTTCCTGCCGTGCGGCGGCCTCGCGCGCCGTGTCCTCCTCGCGTCCATCACCCGACGACATAGATTTACGAATCTTTGAATACGATATGAGATAAATAACGCCGGGAGCCACCTGGCGGTCACATGGCGTGTCGCATCCTCAAACGACCGTTTGCGACACGCGTCCGCGCGCCCCCGCAAGGAGTGACGACGATGCTGGTTGGCTACATGCGCGTGTCGAAGGCCGATGGCAGCCAGTCGCTCGACCTGCAGCGCGATGCCCTTTTGCAGGCCGGCGCCGCCCCCGAAACGATCTACGAGGACCAGGCCTCCGGCAAGCTCGCCGAGCGGCCCGGACTGGCGGCCTGCCTCAAGGCGCTGCGCGAAGGCGATGTGCTGCTCGTCTGGAAGCTGGACCGTCTGGGGCGCTCGCTCGCGCACCTGGTCGAGATTGTGGCCAGCCTGAACGAGCGCGGCATCGGCCTTAAAATCCTCACCGGGCAGGGCGCACAGATCGACACCACCACGCCAGGCGGACGGCTCGTGTTCGGCATCTTCGCCTCGCTTGCCGAGTTCGAGCGCGAGCTCATCCGCGAGCGCACCATGGCCGGTCTCACCGCCGCGCGTGCCCGCGGACGCACGGGTGGGCGAAAATTCGCCCTCACCAAGGCCCAGATCCGCCTCGCCCAGGCCGCGATGGCCAACCGGGACACCTCCGTCAGCGAACTTGCCGCCGAGCTCGGCATCAAACCCGTCACTCTTTATCGCTACGTCGGACCCGACGGCTCACTGCGCGAAAATGGCGAGAGGGTCCTTAACGCCAAGGCTCCGGGCCGGAGCACAAAAACGCGGTTGGCGTAGAACCTTGCCCCTCCCGCAAGGCACGGGTGGACGGCGTTCAGAATAATTCGCTCAGACGCCGCGGACTGCCCTCGGCGATGCGAACATCTGCGCAAACGTCCCGGCGATCGCCGCCGGATCGTGGGCCTCCCGGATTTGGGCGATGGCGGCCTCCACGGCGGCCGGGGTGCGCGCGTCGATGGCGCGGGCGATCGCCGCTGCAAACGCCTTCGCGCTGTAGTCCGCCGCGATCTCGCCGAAGCCGAACGCCTCCACGAACTCGGCGCAGCCATGGCCGGGCCCCACCACGGGGATACCGCCATAAACGCCGGCCTCCACAAGGATATTGGGCCAGTTGTCTTCCGAAGAGGCGGTGAGAAGGATGTCCGCACCACGGTAGACTTCGGTGATCACCGCATGGTCGGTGATCCGGCCGTGCGCCACGTAGGGAACGCCGGTGGCGTCCAGGAGCTTGCGCACCGCGCTGTCGCCATGGCCGACGAGGTCGACCACCAGAGGCGCACCGTCCCGCGACAGGAGGGCGAGCGCGTCCAGCGCCAGCGCCATGTTCTTGCGCCGCTCGCTGAGATAGTCGGCAATCAGGAGAAGGCGCAAAGGCGCGTCCGCGCCGCGCACCAGCGGCGCCTCAAGCGGGGCGTAAGGGTTGCGCACCACGTGGGCGCGCGCCTCCGGCACGATGCCGCTTGCCACTGCCCTGTCGCGCACATAGTGGCTCGGCGCCGTCAGGTGGACATTCTCGCGCGCAAAGATCCCGGCCTTGATCCGGTAGAGGCGGGGCGGCACGTCGAGCCCTGCAAGGGTGCGGTCGATCTGCGGGCAGGCGTGGCAGCCCGTCGCCATCCGCTCGCAAGGCCCCGGATAATGGCAGCCGCCGGACACGTAGTTGAAGTCGTGGAGGGTGAAGGCAACCGGCTGGCCGGTGCGGGTCACCGCATCGATCTCGGCAAGGCTGAGTATGGTGCTTGCCCAGTGGATGTTGACGAGGTCGTACCCTTTCAGCATCTCCACCAGCCAGCCGCGCGCAAAGCCCGGAAACTCCACCGAGAAGTGCACATCGCTGACGATGCGGTTGCTGTAGCTGATCTTGGGGGCGACGTCGTCCGGCAAGAATTCGCCAAGCGCCGCGCCATCGAGGAAGTCGACGTCGAGGTCGGTGTGGGCAATCAGCGCGTCGGCGAGGCGCCGGGCGGCAATGCCGGCCCCGCCCACGGGCGCGCTCGACAGGATCGCAACGCTCTGGCGTGCGTCGGTGCCGGACGGGGATGTGCTCATCTTGTCTGCTTCAGGTCCTGCGCGAGGGTGAGCGCGCGGTTCTTCTCCACCTCGGCCTCCAGCGCGGTCATCCGCTTGAGGAGAACCCCGTAGTCGCCGGTGTCGTAACCGGGCTTTGCCTCGCCCTCCCCCGCGGACTGGTTGTAGAGATCGACCAGCATCGCAAGCGTGCGTCCCGCCTCGTCCAGCGCGCCGTGCCGGGCCTGGACCATCGCGAGTTCGGCAATGGATTCGGCGCGTTTCTTCCGCGTCTTGCAGCCCTCGTGGTAGACGCTGTAGGCGATTTCGCGCGCCACGTGACGGATCGGGAATTGCGCCGCCATCGCCAGAAACAGGTCGGCGTCCATCGCATATTCGAGTTCGGCCTTCAGCGGGCCGGCCGCCTCCCAGGCCTTGCGCGAAAAGAACACGCTCGGCTGGATGAGGTGGTTGGCCGAATAGTCCTTCAGCCGTTCGAAGGTGAGCCGGTCCGGGCTCTGCCGGCTCTGGTGGATCACCGAAAGGTCGATCTCGGTCAGCGCGGCGTCGCCCACCACCAGGTCGGCGTCGGTGTCACGAAACGCGCGGCGCACCGCGTTCAGCGTGTTGGGGAGGATCACGTCATCCCCGTTCAGCCAGTGCAGGATATCGTGCGAGGCGCGGGCAAACCCCTTGTTGAGCGCGTCGGACTGGCCCTCGTCCGGCTCCGACACCACGGTCGCGAACGTGCCCTCGTAGTGGGCGAGAATCTCGGCCGTGTTGTCGGTGCTGCCACCGTCCATCACGATGATCTCCACGCCCGTCAGGTCGTTGCCCAGAAGGCTGCGGATCGTGCGCTCCAGAAAATCGCCGGCATTGTAGATCGGGATCACGATGGAAAGGCCCGGCAGGGTCTCTTCGGCGGGCTCCAGCTTGAGGCCCGCCTCCCAGGGAAGGACCCCCGCCCGCGTCAGCGGCTCAGGCAGCGTCGTCATGTACATCTCCGCAAAGGTCCAACAGGGCGCCAAGGATCGCCCGCTCGCCATCGTTCTGGCAGGACAGCGCCAGAACCTTGTAGAGCGCCGCGTTGAAGACACCCTCTTCCACAAGATCCGCCACGAAGAGCGCGGCAAGGGCCGCGCGCCGCGCATCCGGGTCGTCGCGCGTGGTGCTGATGGCGGTTTCGAGCTTCAGCGCGTGGTGGGTCTGCGCCGGATAGGTGCGCACAGGGGCGGTGCGCTCGCGGCAGGCAAGGTGGCAAAGGGCGGCGAGCAGGTCCTCGGCAAGGCGGTGCCCCAGCGGTCCGGTCCGAAAGAAGTTCTGCACCGCCCCGAAATCGGCGCCCGCCCCGGCCCGGTTGTCAGCTGACAACTCCTGCTGCCCGGACCGGATCCGGCGGTCCGCCAGGGCGACAAGGGCGGCAAAATCATAATTCCAGCCGACGAACGGGGCGAGCTCGCAAAGCCGCAGCGCGATGCTGCGTGCGGCATCCGACGGCGCGGCCGGTTTGGGCGCGCGATAAAATTGCGCCTTGGCGAGGCGGGAGAGGCTGGTGGCTGCCGCGCACTCGGCCACGATGATCCTGTGGAACTCGCGGGCCGCTTGCGTGGCGGTGTAGGTGGTCGCCGCGTCGAGGTCGTGCATCGCCGGCAGGTAGGGGGCGAAGGCGTCGACATTGGCGTAGGTGGTCTCGTGGATCTCGTGGAGGAGAACGCCGCTGTCCATCAGCCGGCCGCCGACGAAGGGCGAGCGCACCACGGCGCCCAGCAGGAAATCCCAGCCCGGAATGCCGAACGCCATCTGCGCCGAGACGGGCATCTCGGCCAGCATCATGTTGGTGGCCTTGAGCGCCCGCGGGCTGAACAGGAAGGCGTCGAGCCCGTTGCGATAGGGGGTGTTCGCGGCAAAGCGGTGGCTTTCCAGCGTCGCGCATTCCTCCCGCGTCAGCGCCAGGGCGGGGGCTTGCGCTGCCCAGAAGCGCACCGCCTCGGCACTGCGCATGGCGGGATAAATATCGGAATTGACGAGAAGGACCGCGCGCTCGGGGTCCTCGCCGAGCCTCCTGAGAAGCGGTGCGATCCGCGGCACGGGCTTGCCGTAAAGGGCAGCCCCGGTGTCCGCCTCGTCAAGCTCGATGATTGCAGCGCGAGAGACACCCGCCGCCACGAGCCGTTCGGCCTCCGCCCCGGTGTTGGCCGTGCGCACCTCAAGGCCGAGCGCGGCCCACGCCTCCAGGCAGCGCAGCTGGTGGGCAAGCCTGGCGAACGGGTTGAGGGAGGTGACGAGAAGGGGAAGCGTCACGCGTCAGACCTGGCGCACGACGATTTTGGACAGGGCGACCCCGAGGGTGCGCGGATCGCCCCTGTCCGAAAGGTCCACCTTGCTCTTCAGCCGCAGCTGAAGCCGCACCGGCGTTTGCGCCGCCGGATTGGCAAGCGTGAAGGTGGCGCTCTTGATCGCGCCGCCCTCCGGCGGCAGCACCAGCTCGTAGTCCGACGCGAACGCATCCTCGATGCCGATCTGGAAGCCTTCGAGCGCGGCCTTGTCGATGGCGTGGGCAATGTGTGCGGTGACGCGCACCGGCCGGTCGCGTGCGATGCTCACGGTAAAGTCCTGGTCGTCCTCCCGGCCCATCCAGCGGAACATCATCTGGTCGTCGCGCCGCTCCAGATGGTAGAATGCCGGATGGTCGAAGTGCTTTTGCGCGGTCAGGACCCGCAGCGCACCGTCCGGCTGGTTCTCGGCGTCGGCCTCGATCCCGGTTTCGCCGGCATCCGCTTCCGCCACCTCTTCCAGCTCCAGGCTGTGAAGGCCGATGGCAAGAAGGCGCGCATCCCCCTTGCCCGACATGTCGGTGCGGGAGGCGGCGGCAAGGTTGATGCGCCCCGGCGCGAGCGGCCCGTCCGGTTCGCCGGGCACGGTGAAGACGGCACGCTTGATCGCCATCCCGTCCGAGGTGCGCTCGGTCTCGTATTCTTCCGCAAAATGGCCGTTGATGCCGAAGGTGAAGCCGGCAAACGCGGCCTCGTTGATGACGATCGGCATGAACGCCGACACGCGCACCTTTCGCCCGGACGGCAGCCGCACCGGCACCTCGCCGCTCTCGGTCCGCCCCATCCAGCGGAACGGCAGGTTGTCGCCGGGGCGCCGCTCCAGGCCGTAGAAGGCGGGGCTGTTGACCCGCTCGTCGAACACGATGGACTGGCGGAAAGGCCCTTCCATCGGCAGTTCCGGAATCTCGATCTCTTCGCCGAGCTCGGCCACCGTGATGCTGGAGACACCAACCGACAGGGTGCGCGGGTCGCCGAATTCTTCCATGTCCTTGCGCTCGCGCGCCCGCAGCGACAGGGCAAGCCGGGTATAGCGGCTCTCGGTCTCGCGTGCGGGAATGACCGCACTCTTGTGAAAGCTGCCGTTGGCAAGCCGCTCCGTCGTGGTCTCCTCGGCATAAACGCCGTCCGCGCCGATCTCGAAGCCGTCCAGCGCCATGTCGCTGACGGCAAGCTCGATGTGGACGGTGACGCGCACCGGACGGTCGCATGCCACGAGCGTCGGCACGAATGCTTCGGCCTCGCGGCCGAACCAGCGGAACGGGCGTTCGGGGCTGACATGCTCCAGGCCGTAGAAGGCGGGGTTGGAGAACTCGCGGCCGAGCGCGATCACCTGGCGGCGCAGGACACGGTGCTCGGTGTAGCTTGCCACCAGAGCATCCTGCGTTTCGGCAAGCTGCTCCAGCAGTGCATCGCGCTCGGCGGCAAGTTCGGCGAGTTCCGCCTTCAGGTGGTCGCCAGCCTCGGTGCCAAGGCCGGCCGGTTCCGGCATGACGGATTGCGACAGGAGCGCGCGATAGCGGGCGAACGCGGCGTCGGGATCGGTCGCCGGCTCGGGGGTGGCGCCGGGGCCGGCAATGGCCGCAATCCGCGCGGTGAGGCGGCGGGCGGATTCGGATCCGGCAAGCGCCGCGCCGGCAAGGGCGAGGAGGACGGGGTCGGCGCTTTCAGGCGCGGCCATGGCCTCCCCCTCCGGCGGCTCGGCACCGAGGACGCGGGCCAGAAGGTCGAGCCCCGGACCCGGCGCCGCAACGTCCACCAGCGAGGCGGCACTGCCGAGTTCGTCGGCAATGGCGAGCATCGCATCGGTTTGCGCGATCCACTCCTCCAGGGCGGCGGACGGCACCGCACCGTCCCCGACCGCCTCGGCAATGGCAAGCGCGGCCGACCGGTAGAAGAGGACCATGTGGCAGGCTTCGTCAGGCAGCGGCGCCGGCGCCTCGGCAAGGCCCATCTTCAACCCGGCGCGTTCGGCGAGCGCGCCCAGGCGTTCCAGGAGGACGTCCGGCGTTCCGCGCACCGGCATCACCACCAGGTCGACCGTGTCGCCGCCCTCTTGCAAACCGTCACCAAGCACCATGTTCGCCCCGTTCGTCCCGCAGCATCTTCGGCCCGAAGTGCACCGCCGCCCCAGTCTTAGTCCAGCCGGCGCCGTTTCGCGAGGCTGATGCACACCCGGAGTGTACGGGACGGCACCGAGGTGCCATATAGCCGCGCGGCCGGCGAGCGGCACAGCGCCGATATGGAACGAACCCCGCATGACCCGAAATGGTGGCGTCTTCAATACCGCCCCCGGCGAGCCCGGCACAAACGGCCCCGCCACCGCCCGCGCCGTCCCGCGCCAACGCTGCGCCGGAACATCGGAGAGGCCATGAAAGTCCTGATCACCGGCGGCGCCGGCTACATCGGCTCCCACGCCGCAAAGGCGCTTGCTGCGGCCGGGCACGAGGGGGTGGTCTACGACAACCTGTCCACCGGCCACCTGTGGGCGGTGAAGTGGGGCCCGTTCGAATATGGCGACATCGGCGACACCACCACCCTCGCCGGGGTGATGCGCCGGCACGGGATCGAGGCGGTTCTTCATTTCGCGGCGCGCAGCTATGTGGGCGAATCCGCCGTCCGTCCGGACATCTACTACCGCAACAACGTCTCCGGCAGCATCAGCGTTCTCGACGCGATGCGGGCAGCGGACGTCGGGAAAATCGTGTTCTCCTCCACCTGCTCCACCTACGGCGCGCGCAATGCGATGCCGCTGGTGGAGGGGATGCCGCAGGCGCCGATCAACTGTTACGGCCGCACCAAGCTGATGGTGGAGGAGATCCTCGGCGACTATGCGAGCGCCTACGGGATCGCGCCGATGGTCCTGCGCTTCTTCAACGCCGCCGGCGCGGACCCGGACGGCGAGCTCGGCGAGGAGCATGTCCCCGAGACCCACCTCGTGCCGCTGATCCTGCAAGCCGCCGCCGGAATGCGTCCCGAGATCCAGCTGTTCGGAGACGACTACCCCACCACGGACGGCACCTGTGTGCGCGACTACGTCCACGTGACGGATCTCGGCGCAACGCACCTTGCCGCCCTCTCCCGCCTCGTTCCCGGCGAGTTGCAGGCCTACAACCTTGGTAGCGGCACAGGCTACAGCGTGCGCGAGATGCTGGCGGCCGCCGAGCGGATCACCGGCCGGCCGGTACCGGTGCAGATTGCGCCACGGCGTCCCGGCGACCCGCCCCGCCTGGTCGCCGACACCGCTGCTGCCGCCGCCGCCCTCGGCTGGTCCCCCCGGCACAGCGACCTCGACACGATCATCGCCACCACCTGGGCATGGATGACCGAGCACCGGCAGAACGCCTACCGCGCGCTTGCGAACCGCGGCGGCGCCTGAGACCTCGCTACGGGCGCCGGCTTGCAGAATATTCCTTGAAAAGGTCTGACAGGCGATCGTTCACGAAGGCGCCAAATCCCCTGACGTCGTCACCCTCGATGGTGATGACCGTCCGGCCATTTTCCGTCTTTACCTGCGCCGGGAGGCCTTTTGCCGGTTTCGGCTGAAGGCGGTGCGGGGCGCTGGCGGGTTTGGCGAAAGCGTCGAAAACAGCCTTGAAGCGGGCGTCGCTGGGGCGGTCCTGTGCGGCCCTGGCGGCGGCAAGCGCCGTCTTGGCACCGGGGCCCTTGCACAGGTCGACGAGGGCAAGCCAGCGGGGGCGGCCAGCCTTGGGGGCAGGGCCGATCGCTTCGGCAAGGCCATCCGGCAGACCATTTGCGACAGCAAGGAGACGGGCAAGCTCGGACTTGTCGACGCCGAGCGCTGCGCCGATGGTCTTGCGCGACAGTCCGCGGTCGACCAGCGCCGCTGCGAAATGGGCGCGCTCGATGAAGGACAGGTCGCGCCGCGCGTTGTTCTCGCGCCCCTGCGCGACGACGAGGTCGTCGTCCGACAGCGGCCGCACGATCGCGCGGACCGGACGGCCGAGTGACTGGCACGCACGCCAGCGGCGGTGTCCGTAGGCGATCTGGTAGCGGCCCGCATCGTCGGGGTTCGGGCGGACCAGGATCGGGACCGCCTGCCCGCCCTCGGCAATGCTGCCGGCGAGGGCTTCGATCCCGCCGGGGTCCGGATCGCCGGGCGCATTCTCGCTCAGCCTGTCGCGGACAAAGGACGGGTCGCAAAGGGCCGGGTCGAGGTCGACGATCCGCTCGCCCGAGGCGGGGCCCTTGCGATCCTCGCGCATCTGGTCGAGGGCAAGGCCCATGGTCCGGACGGCGCCGGAGCGGATCACCGAGACTTGCGGCGCACCGGTCTTTGCCGGCGCCTTCGGCTGGGCCGGATCGACCGCGAGCAGCTTTTCCATGGCGAGACGTCGCTTGGTCATGGCTCTCTCCGCGCACAATGGTTGTCAGCTGACAACCGGGTGTTGGCAATCGTTTCCGCCGTCTTGTTGTCAGCTGACAACCGTGTCCGGAGCGGCGTCATCAAGGGGGTGTTGTCAGGTGACAACCATCGCGCGTTGTCACCTGACAACCGATGGTCTCCGCCCTCTTCTGTCGGCGCCATTCCGGTCGCGTCAGCGTGCATCGCGGGCCTCCCAGACGGCACGGATCAGATCCTCGATCTCGCCGTTCAGCGCGTCGAGGCTCTCGATCGCGCGGTCGTAGGTCGTCCTTGTCATCCCCTCGCGGCCGACCTCGTAAAGGGTCTGCTTGGAAAGGCCCGCATCGGCAATCGCGGTCGACTTCACCATCGCATTGGTGAGGACGCGGTCGGCGAAGAGGTTGCGCAGGAACGCGGTCACCTGCGCCTGCGGGCCGTCGCGCGGCTCGTAGCGGGTGAAGACGTAGCGGAAGAAATCGAACTCCACGTTGGCGCCGGCGCGGCGGACCACGTCCATCAGGTCGGCGGTCATCAGCAGGAACTGGCTCATCGACGCAACGTCGAGCATCTGCGGGTGGATGGTGAGGAGGACGCCGGTTGCCGCGCACAGCGCGCCGAGGGTGAGAAAGCCGAGCTGAGGCGGGCAGTCGAGAACGATCACGTCGTAGTCGCGGGAAACGGCGTCGAGGCTGGTCGCGACGCGGGTGTAGAACGGTGTCTGCGGTCCGTCCTCCACGAGCACCCGCGGCGTCTCGTGCTCGAACTCGTGGAGCTCGAGATTGCCGGGGACGAGGTCGAGGCCGGCAAAATAGGTCGGCCGGATCACTTCGCCGATCGGGCGGGGATCGTCGTAGCGGATCGCGCCATAAAGGGTTTCGCCACTGCCGACATCGGTCTCCGGCTGGTAACCGAGAAGGCTGGAGAGGGACGCCTGCGGGTCGAGGTCGACCGCCAGCACCTTGAAGCCGCGCATCGCGAGATGCTGGACGAGGTGGATCGTGGTCGTCGTCTTGCCCGAGCCGCCCTTGAAGTTGGCGACGGCAATGATCTGTGCCGGCTCGCCGGCGGGGCGGCCCGGCAGGATCACTTTCGCCTTCGCGCCCCCCTTGCGGGCAAGCTGCTCGCGCAGGGCATGGATCTGTTCGAGCCGGTAGGCGTGGCGGTTGCCGCCAAGGCGTTCCGGCTCCGGTCCTTCGCCGCTGCGCGCCATGTGTCGGAGATACGAATCGGTGACGCCGAGGAGCTTTGCTGCTTCCGCACTGGAAAAGGGCCGCAGCTCTTTGCGTGTTTCGGGATGAAAGAGCTGGTCGCGCAGACGCGTGATCTGGGCGCTGAGCGTTTCGGCATCAGCGGCGATCGTATCGAAACTGGCTGTTTTGGGTGCGGCCGTGCGGCCGCGTGAGGCCTTCCTGCGGGAAGGAGCGGGCTTGATCGTTTCAGGGCCCTGTTCACTGCTATTCACGCGAACGCCTCCGTTTTGCGTGAATAGCAGTGGCCGGCCAATGCCTAACGCAGCGTTATCTTTCGCCCCTCTTTCGGTCGATCCAACCCGGGCATGCGTCTTTTCCGGGAGTTTCAAGCGTTCTTTTCGGGGCATTGGGATGCCGTTGTTCGCGGCGCTGCCGGTTGCCGGAAGCGCCGCGTCTGAGTGTTAGAATGGGTTATAGAGGTGTTACGCTGGAATTTCGGCGCCTCAACCTATTGATGGAACGGACTTAAATAAATTTAACGGGTGTGTGAAATATCGAAAAATGGTGGGTGAAATGTCGATGGTTGGTGGGTGAAATATCGAAAGCGTCGGACCCTTTTCAGGCCTCGGCGGTGGGTGAAATATCGAAGCGGTTCGCTTGTCAGCGGTGGGTGAAATATCGATAATCCGCTGGTGGGTGAAATATCGAATCAAGGTGCGGGCCGTGACCGCTCCCCCTTGCTCCCGGACCGGGTGGGGCAGCGGGACCTTTTCGTCTGCGATATCTTCAACGCTGCACCCAAGGGCGACATGGCCTCGATGGAGCACCCGATCTTCTCGCTGTCGACGAAGCCGGACTTTCGCCGCCGCCGCTACGAGCACAACAGGAGCTTCGTCGAGATCAAACCCTCGCCGGACGGCCTCGCCACCGTCCACGACCGCGATGTCCTGATCTATTGCATCAGCCAGCTGATGGCGGCGCTGAACGAGGGGCGGCCGGTCTCTCGCAAGCTGACGCTCCACGCCCACGACCTTCTCAAGGCCACCAACCGGATGACCAACGGCCAGGGTTACGAGGGCCTCAAGGCGGCGCTGCGACGCCTCCAGGGCACCCAGATCGAGACCAACCTCGTCACCGGCGGCTCCGAGCAGTTCGACGTCTTCAGCCTGATCGACCGGGCGCGGATCATCCGCGAAACGCGCGAGGGGCGGATGCAGGAGGTGGAGATCACGCTGTCGGACTGGGTGTTCAACGCCATCGAGGCGAACGAGGTCCTGACGCTGCACCGCGACTATTTCCGCCTGCGCAAACCTCTGGAGCGGCGGATCTACGAGCTTGCCCGCAAGCACTGCGGGATGCAGCCCGAATGGCGGATCTCGCTGGAGCTTTTGCAGAAGAAGTGCGGCTCCAACTCCACCCCCAAGGAGTTCCGCCGCCTTGTCTCGACAATCATCAGCCACGACGAGGCGCACGGCCACATGCCGGACTACAGCATCCGCCTCGACGGTGACATCGTGCGCTTCGAGCGGCGCGGGACGGCAGGTTCACGCGTGCGGCGCCCGTCCCGCCCGGACGCGGCGGGCCATCTGGCGCTTGCCCCCGCCACGTTCGAGGCCGCCCGCAAGGCCGCGCCCGGCTACGACGTCCACTTTCTCCACGCCGAGTGGCAGGCCTACGCTGCCGACCAGGGCACCCCCGTCAAGCACCCCGACAGGGCCTTCATCGGCTTTTGCAAGGCAAGGCACGCCCGCGCCCCGCTGCGGTGAGCGGGAGCGCCGGCCGGATGCGATCAGTCTGTCGACATCTGTTTGGCTCGCACCACGAACCCCTGCTTGCGCAGATCATTCATGATGGATCGCGAAAGGTCCACGTAAGATGCCCCGCGGCCTTCGGTATGGTTGGGCGAAGTCGCACCATACGTCTGCTCCAGCGCTCTTGCGAAACTCGTGACGATCGTGTCGTCGCGCGTTGCGCCGCCGACCTGCGCAAGGCAGATCCCGTACAGTTTATCGAGGGCCGCCGTTACTGATTCGAGGGTCGGATCACGAGGGGCGAGGCCGGGTTCGATTTCGTCCAGCAATCTGGCCGAAGACAGCGCGACTGCGATGAGATCCTCTTCTCCGCCTATTGCATCAGCCGCAAAGTCCGTTTCGCCCCGAAGCGAGGCTCCGACCCGCTGTTCCATCCAGTCAATGTCATCTTGGTGATCAGCAAGCAGCGGAGCCACGAGGGACTCCGCCAGCGAAACCTTCCGCTTTCCCAGGCCACGAAGTTTATCAAGAAAACGAGCATAAGCCTTCGCCGAATTCGGATTCTCCCAGTTCATGGGGGATCCAAAAAACCTCTTGGCATATAATAGGGATACAGCCTCAAGGCTCATCGATTCGTTTGCCTGGACAACGTCTTCATGGTTTAGCGGAAAACCAATTCTGTGCGCGAAATCCAGAACGACGTCATTTCCCTTCAGGGTTTTTCGATCAAAAACCACAAGAGAAACATTCTCCACCCCGAATATTTTATCGAATTTTTCGAACACTTTTCGATAGTCTCGAAGAGTAATAAGTTCCTGAAAATTATTCACCGCGCGGTTCTTGGATCTTTGCTGAAATGCACTGTTGATCCAGGGCACAGGCGGGCGAACATAGCCGATTATCTGTATTGAGCTGCAATATCGTGATAAATAATCACGCATTCTCTCTATCGCCTCATGCGACGCGACGCTCAGATACTCGGCCGAAAAAACAACGGAACGTGCGTTACAGGAACTCAGCGTTTCATCGATGGAGTTTTTCCATTGTTCGATTATTTTTGAAGTATATTCAGGGTCTTGTCTTTTAGACCTGTGCTTGAAAAGTCCGCGAGGGTTTTCTTCAAAAATAGCGGCAAGCGGCACGGAATTGTTGGCTGGGTTTGGAAGGACATAGAGCGGGTCCTTTGTTGCCATTTTTGCCATGGTCGCTTGAATGGAACTGCTTCCGGTCTTGTGCATCCCAATATTTATGAAGCATTTCATCGATAGTTTTACCTAAGCTATAGTGGCGATCGAATTCGTTCTGGCCACTCCGCTCCTGCATCGCGTTCAAAACAAATGTCGAAACCGCAAGGTAGCAGGCGGGGTCACCGTGTTTCCGCGCCAAGGCGTCAGAAGCGCCGGCCATCGCATCGTGATCGACCGCTCAGCCTGCGTTCTTCGCGCCAAGGCGTTCGCCGGAATAGCGCTGCGCGCGGATCGGGCGCCACCAGGCCTCGTTGGCCAGATACCACTCGGCCGTCTTGCGCAAACCCGTCTCGAACGTCTCCTCGGCCTTCCAGCCGAGCTCGGTTTCCAGGCGCGTGGCGTCGATGGCATAGCGCAGGTCGTGGCCCGGGCGATCGGTGACGTAGGTGATGAGGTCGCGCCGCGGGGTGTCCGAGGGGGCGAGTTCGTCGACCGTGTCGCAGATGGCGTGGACAACATCGAGGTTGGAGCGCTCGTTGCGGCCGCCGACATTGTAGGTCCTGCCCGGCTCGCCGCGCGTCACGATCATTTCCAGCGCGCGGGCGTGGTCGTCCACGTAAAGCCAGTCGCGCACGTTCTCGCCGCGGCCGTAGACCGGCAGCTTCTCGCCGTGCAGCGCATTGAGGATCATCAGCGGGATGAGCTTCTCGGGGAAGTGGTAGGGCCCGTAATTGTTGGAGCAGTTCGACATCACCACCGGCAGCCCGTAGGTGCGGTGCCAGGCCATCACCAGATGGTCGGACGCCGCCTTGGAGGCCGAATAGGGCGAGGACGGCTCGTAGGGAGTCTCCTCGGTGAAGAGGCCGCCGTCCAGCGGCAGGTCGCCATACACTTCATCGGTGGAGATGTGGTGGAAGCGGAAGGCATCGCGCTTTTCTGCGGGGAGGCCCATCCAGTAGGCGCGGGCAGCTTCCAGAAGCTCGAACGTGCCGTTGATGTTGGTCGTGATGAATTCGCCCGGACCGTCGATGGAACGGTCGACGTGGCTCTCGGCCGCCAGGTGCATGATCGCGTCGACCTGTTCCTCGGCGAGAAGGTCCGCCACGGTCTGCCGGTCGCAGATATCTGCTTTGACGAAACGATAGCGGTTCGACGACGCGATCTCCTGTAGCGAGGAGAGGTTCGCCGCGTACGTCAGCTTGTCGAGGTTCACGACGCTGTGATCTGTGTTGTTGATGAGGTGGCGGCAAACGGCCGAACCGATGAAGCCGGCTCCTCCGGTGACGAGAATTTTCACGGGCAGCACCCCTTCGGTTTGATAACGCCGGAAGGTTCGATAGGGCGCGATGAGCGTAAAGTAAATTGACACGGCCCCACGATCTGGCCCGAACCTTGCCGGCAGGGTTCGATATTCTGAAAAATTTGTTTGCCTTCGAATTGGAACGAATGCCTGTGGTCTGTTGATGGGATTGTAGCCCTCAAGCCTCGTAGTGCTCTGTCCGACAGGCATCCTTGACTTCGAATCTTGCAGCCGCGAGGACATGCGGAGGCGACCAATGCCAGCAGCCGATGAGGCATGACGATGACAGCAGACACACCTCTCAGGGTTCTTGTCCTCGGCGGTACCGGATTTATCGGCAAGGCGCTGGTTCGGGCGCTGGCCGCAGAACCCGGTGTCGAAGTGGCCTGGACCGCACGGCCCCAGACCGAGGCGTCGGATATTGCGGGAATCGCCCCGCCGGTGCCGATGGAAGACATCGACGCACTCGACCTCGAGATCCTGCGCGGCCAGGATGTCATCATCAACCTTATCTCCCGCGGGCGCGGGCGGCTGGTCAACTCGCGCGACGTGATGGTGCGGGTGCGCGGCCACAGCCGGCTGATCGACGAGCTGATCAACCGCGAATTTCGCGGCCGGTTCGTCTACCTCTCCTCCGGCGGCACCGTCTACGGCATCGACCCGGGCGAGCCCTGCCACGAGGACATGCCGCTCGCCCCGTTCAACGATTACGGCCTCGAGAAGGCGATGGTGGAAATGCACCTCGGTGCTGCAGCGCGGACCGGCATGAAGGTCTCGATGCTGCGCGTCGCCAACGCCTATGGCGAGGGGCAGGTGATGAAGCCGGGCTTCGGCGTGATCCCCGCGATGATCGGCGCACTGAAGGCAGGGCAGCCGTTCAAGGTCTATGGCACCGGCGAGTCCGAGCGCGACTATGTCCATGTGGATGACATCGTGAGCGCGATCCTTCTTGCGATGCGCTCGAACGGGGTCGGCCCGGTCAATATCGGTGCCGGGCGCGGCACTTCCGTGCGTGAGCTCCTGGCGCTGTGTGCCGAACTGTCCGGCACCCCGATGCCGGTCGAGACCGTGCCGGTGTTCGCGCCCGAACCGAAATCCATCGTGCTCGACATCGCGCGTGCGCGCGAGCGGCTTGGATGGACGCCCTCCGTTCATCTCAAGGACGGCATCGTCCGTCTTCTGGCAGCCGAGGGTCTGCTACGCCAAGCCCACCGCCTGATGCTTTAGGACTGACGCCTCACATGAACGAACTTGATGAGATCTGGCGCGGGTTAGTGCAGGGAACCCCGCACGAGAGCCGTGAGGATTTTCGTTTCGACCCCGTTTTCTACCGCTCGATCTACAACGACCTTGCCGGCGAAGCGGACCTGCGCAACCACTACGAGACCCACGGCCGCTTCGAGGGCCGGATCACGATGCTGTATCAGCGCACCCGCGCCGAAATGGAAAATCTCGACGACAAGCTCCTGTCGCTGGTCAGCGACAAGCGACTCCTCGATGCCATGGCCACCGGCAACCCCGAGGCCTTCGCGCTCGCCTTCGAGCTGATCGTCCTGGGCGATCCGGTCGACAAGTACGTCTCCGACTTCTCCTTCGAGCACTACATCAAGTCATATCCGGACATTGCCGGCGGCGGCATCCATCCGTTCGTCCACTACATCAAGTTCGGCGTTACCGAAGGACGGCGCATTCTTGCCGACCTGCGGCGGAACAGCCGCCAGGGGGCAATCCCCTACGATCCGGACAAGCCGACCTGCCTGATCTGCACCCACGAATTTTCCGGCACCGGCGCGCCGATGGTGGCGCTTCAGATGGCACGCAGCGCCGCGCGGTCCCACAACGTGGTGGTGGCGGCCCTGCGTGGCGGGCGGCTCCTGCCGCGCTTCGTGCGCACGTGCTCGTTCGTCCTGTGGACCGAATCTCCGTTCAACGAATTCGACACCTTCAACCCCGCGATCACCGACAAGATCACGGTTGCCGTGCTGAATTCGGTCGAATGCCTGCCGTTCCAGCCGCTCCTCGTCGAGCGCAAGATCCCGTACGCCTGCTACATCCACGAATTCACGGATTATACGCTTCCGCCCTACAAGAATATCGTCACGGCGATGCTTGCCGACAGGATCGTTTTTTCTTCCGAAACAGTGCGAAACTCCTGGATGTCGGTGTTCCACGACCTCGACTTCGACGTGGAGCGCGATTCGGAGATCATCCCGCAGAGCCCGCTGAAGACGGGCACGGTCGACAAGGCGGACTACGAGGCGGCGCGCGAGCATCTTTCGGCGCTGATCGGGGAGGATCTCGGCGAGCGCCGCGTGGTCTACGGGGCCGGCCACGTCCAGTGGCGCAAGGGCACGGACATGTTCGTCATGACCGCGGTTCAGGCCCGGTCACAGGATCCCGATACGGTGTTCGTGTGGATCGGCGACGGCGTGAACCACGAGGACATCTCGTTCGGCGTATGGCTCGACAAGCATCTGCGCGAGGCCGGCGTGAACGAGCCGGGGGGCAACCTCTTCGTGGTGCCGGCCGGTCCCTATTATCATGACGTGTGCCGCGCGGCGGACGTCCTCTTCCTGTCCTCGCGGCTCGACCCCCTGCCCAACGTGGTGTTCGACGCGGTGGAGATGGGCGCCGGCGTCCTGATGTTCTCCGGCGCATCCGGTTTCGACGACGCGCGCTATGCGGACTTCACCATGATGGAGCGCGTCGGCTATGGCGACCTCGGCGCTGCATCGAGGGCGCTTCTGGCGTTTCCGCGCAAGATGGAAAAGGACGGCCTCGTCGCCGTGCCCGGCACCCACGAGCTGATTGCGGACAATGCGGCAGCCAGCGGCATCGAGGCGGGCGCCGTGTTCGGCGCGATCCTCTCCGGCCTCAGGCAACGCCTTGCGGAAGGCCATGCCGAGGAAAACCTGTCCGGCCGCTACGACACCGTTGTGGCGGGCCGGCCGGAGGAACTCGAGAAGATCCGCCGCTACGGGCGCCTCGCCGTCTGGCGCGATCGCACCGAGGCGGATGCTGCCCTCAAGGCCTCGGACAACTGGATCCACGCGCGCCAGCGGACCAGCGTCTATGGCGAGGTGGTTGCCCATCCGCCGTGCGACTATGCCATCCACGTCCACGCCTACTATCCGGAGAGCCTTGCCACCGACCTTGCCGACTATGCCGCCTTCCGCTGTGCCCACCGGGTGGTGATCACCACCAATACCGAAGAGAAGGCCGACAAGATCGAGGGTTATG
>NZ_CP133484.1 GCF_031195445.1 Acuticoccus sp. MNP-M23 | reverse complement strand
GGGGGAAGCGAAATCGTGCCGAGTGGTGCGGGCGCACAAGCGCGAAGCGCGCGGAGCCTCGGTCGGTGCTATTTCGCTTCGGGGAGCAAGGGGCGGCGCACCTTGGCCCTCCCCACTGCCGAGTGAGATGCCGGCCGAAGGCCGCCCAAACCCATTCAGTGGCGAGATCATCGAGGCGTATTGGGACAGATCCGCCCTCGATCGACGCACCCGCGTTAGGGACAGTTCCTTGACAGCGGGCTTTTTCGTCAAGGCGTGGCGGCACTATTTCTTTGCCGGAACAAACAACGTTTCCAGAGTCTGACATCGCGCATGCGGCGTCTCACATAGCCTTATGCGCTGTTCGAGAGTGGTAGGGTGCAGATTTCCTGCACCCCTGCCACGTGGCGAACGGCGGGGTAGCAAGGGCAAGGAGGGTCCGACCGAGGGGCCCCGCTTGCGGGGAGACGGTTGGAGGCCTTGCGCGCGCGAGGGCGGCAGCCCTTAGCCTTGACGGCCGAACCGGACAAACTCGGGCGCGACGCCGGGCACATGGTTCCTTACGAGGTCAGTCCGGCGGAATTGATGCCGAGTGCCTCAATATGGGTTTCGGTTGGAACGGACGCCTCCATGTCACTGCCGCGCGGTCGATCTGCTGAACCGAGCCGCAACTGTCCCTTCGAGGTCATCCGCCCATCGTCCCGGCGGGGACGCCTTCCGCTCGTCGCGGAAGCTCGCTGTTTGGCGAGGGGTGAGCGCTTCAGTCGTTGATTGCTATCAGGCTCCCTTCGGTTCGTACTCAGTCCCGTCGACCCAGATGGCGTGCATGATCACGCCTATCTTCCGCGCGACCGCGATGGCGGCGCGTTTGAAGCCGATCCGTTTGACGAGCCGCATTCCCCAGCTTCTCAGCCGACACCAACGGCTTGTTCGGTGGAGGAGCACAGTGGCGGCCTCGTATAGGTAGCTGCGCATGATCGGACACGGTGCGTGTCCGATGTGGCCGCCATGATCGATCTCGCCGGACTGGTATCGTCGCGGCGCCAAGCCGAGGTAAGGCCCGACGGCCGAGGATGTCTTGAAGCGGTGCGGATCATCGATCGTCGCCATGTAAGCGAGCGCTACGATCGGGCCAACGCCGGGGATAGTCATCAATCGCTTTGCATCGGCGTCGTCCTTCGCCATCGATGCAAGGCGGCGATCGTAGACCGCCACTTGAGATACAACCGCATCGTGTGCCGCAAGAAGCGGAACCAGCACATCGGCCGCGAACGGATGGACTTCTATGGCGGCCCGCACGCGCTCAGGAAACGTCCGGCCGGCTGTCGAGTCCGTGATGAGCCCAACGGCCTTTACGACGCCGCGCATCTGATTGAGGAGATCCCGCCGCACACTCCTGAGCCGGTAGCGCGCCGCGATCATCGAGCGAATGAGCTGCGCGTTCACCGATCGCACCGCGACCTCGCGATACCAGCCGACGCGCATAAGCTCCGCGAGCCCTCGAGCATCGTTGCGGTCAGTCTTGTGGTGACGCATCGAAAGGACGCGATGGGCGTGGCGGGCGCACAGACAAACGATTGGCAACCCACGTTGCTTCAGCTCGTGCCACAACCACGGCGTCGTCGCACCGGTCTCCAGGCCGATGCGCTCAGCATGCGGCGCGACGTCCGCCAAGTACGCGGCGATTTGATCCGGGTCGGAAGGAAGGCACGTCTCCGCGACGACCTCGCCGCTTCCGTCGATTGTGCAGATGTGCGTCTCCGCGAGCGACACATCGAGGCCGACGTAGCATTTGTTGGGATCGAGATTTACGGCTTGGAACATGGGGTTCTCCATTATCAAGCGGACCACCCTATGAAACCGCACCGGTTGCCCCGGCGCGACCCGCCCGCTGTCACCCCATGTCACCCGGATGGGCGAAGACCCGCGACAGCGGAGCTTCGTGAGGAGCGACGCGACGAATAGGGCCCGGGCGGCGAAGCCGTGACGCCTAATGGAGCCGTTTTGCCCCGCGATACTCCGGTTCGCTCTCATCCTTCAGGGTATTTTTCACGTGCTGGAGCATCACGGCAATTTCCCATCGCTCATGCCGTTTGGCGCACTGGATCGCCGCCACAATCAGCGTTTCGATCTGCGAGGACGCGCAATTGCTCTTCTCACGCATGTTGAAGCTCCCTTGCCGGACCCGCAATGCCGGTGAAGTTCTGTCCGCTTTGAATGGCGCTCTGGATGGCGGAGGCGAGCTCAACGGGGCTGTCCGTTGGCTGGACGAGCAGATCGACATGGTGAACACGGCAGACCACCGATGTTCCTAACGTCGCGGCAAGTTCGACAAGGTCTTCGCAGATGTCTGCAACGCCGCAGCACGGCTGCGCCTCGACCCTGAGCGCGATACAGCGGCACATAGGCCACCTCCCATCTCGAAAAAATAAAGCAACCGGAGAGAACCTAGCACGATGACAGTGCATATCCAACTATAGGTTTAATTGTAGACTCCATGCAACCAAGTTTTGCCGCAAAGCAATGCAGATTTCCAAGTGTTGCCAAGGGCACTGCCGCTGCTAGGTTAGACGCAAAGGATGCGGATCGCCGTGCTTTGCGGTACGACCAGACTCGTTCGTGCGAAGAAGCACGCTTAAGCCAGCTGCACGACAAGGTATAAGGCTTCGAACCTGAATGACGCTGAAGTCTGAAGATGATGTATTGATCCACCTTCACGTGCCCAAATGCGCAGGCAGCTCGGTGAACGCGGTTCTATTCAATCGCTTTAAGAAAAGGTCCGTCCCCAGCGGGAATGTGCAGCTGGTTACGCGGTTCCATTCTATGACGAACGAAGAGCGGGATCGTGACTTTGATTGCATGGCCGGTCACTACCAGTGGGGGTTACATACCAAATTCAACCGCGAGGTAAAATATATTTCAGTCGTGCGGCATCCTCTGGACCGTATTTGCAGCTATTTTAATTACATACATTTAAGGGAGGAACATCCAAATCATGAATTATTTGGAAACTTGCTTGATATAAATGATTTGCAGCTGGGATGGCTGAAGAGCCAGCCAAATATAATGACAAACTTTTGCAACCATCTGTGTTTTGCTTACGCTGGAATGCGTATACGCGCTGTTCATTACGATAAATTCGAACAACGAGTAATTTTAGATATAAAAAACGGCAATTTTATTGTTGGAAGTTTGGACGATATTGAGAAATGGCTACGTTCAAATGGCATTCTCGATAAGATGGCATCGATTCCTCATGAGAATAGAAGCGCCAATCTTAAAAGCTCTCGCGAATTTGTCAGGGCTTCGCCTGAGATGCTCATTCCGAGAGTACGCAGCCTTCTCCTCAGGTTGAATTATTTCGATACAAAGATCATCGAGGCAATTCATTGGACAAATTATTTTTTTGGCAAAGGCGCCAGGCCAGAACCTGTATTGCAGGCTCAGACAATGCACCCGTTATTGGCTGAATAGTATTTCCGCCCGATGTTATGCGGGGATACCATCTGCCATGGATGCGTGATGCCCTTCCAGTGCAAGCAATGCGGCCTATAAGGTCGATCATGACGCACTCGCCTTCGCGATCCGAAACTCTTCGCGGGAATAGCTTTCGCCCAAGCCCCGCTGACCGGCTGCGATCTCTTGCTGGATCTCGCCTAGAAACTCGCTGATCGCGGCCTCTGCCTCGGCTTCGGTGGCGAAGGTTGCGGCTTCGCTGGAACCGTCTTCATGGAGGACGGCCCAGCAGTTGATCCAGCCTTGGCATAGGGTGAAATGCTGAACCTCGTAGGTGATGCACCTCTTGCCAGCGTCGCCATTTGCGGCACCGGGCTAGATAGCGGTTACGATCTGATCTGTGATGCGCTGAAGAACGTCGAAGCGTTCGCTTGTGTCTCTGGGCATGTCGGTCTCTCCTTTGGTTTGGGGTTCTCCTCCCGAAGGACGCGGCCCAAAAGGGCGGGCAGGAGAGCCGTCCGCGTCATGACCTACACGGGTGGCGGCACGGCACTGGCGTGGGCCGGTCATTGACGCGGCGGTGCTGCCCGGCAGGTCGCGGGAGGAGGGAAGGGACGAAGCCTCAAGCGAAAGAGGCGATGGGCGGGAAATGCCTGCGGAACGGCAGGAGGATCAGGGGTCCGTGATCGGCGTGAGCGCTGGGAGGAACACACCTCCAGCTTCTCGAACAGCGCTGCATTTGATCGCCCGTTAAGCGGCCTTGACGAATAGTTCCACATACGTTACTATTTGCCACTATGGTTGAGGTGTTGCAGTACGAAGCCGAGGACGGCAGCTGTCCGTTCGCGGATTGGTTGATCGTCTCGACACCGCTGCCGCTCTCAAGGTTCGAACGGCTATTGCCCGCATGGAAGCCGGCGATTTCGGTGATGTGAAGCCTGTTGGAGAGGGGGTCTCGGAGCGCCGGATCAACTTCGGTCCAGGCTACCGACTCTATTTCGGGCAAGAAGGACAGAACCTCGTTCTGCTTCTTGTTGGCGGGACAAAACGCCGGCAACAGGCGGATATCGGCCAGGCAAAAGCCCTCTGGGACGACTACAAGCAGCGCAAGCGGAAAGGATGATCGAGCGATGGCTCTGACAAGGAATTTTAAGGAAACGGTCAAGGCACGGGCGGATCGCGACCCGGCTTTTCGCATCGGACTGCTTCAGGCGGCGCTGGAAGCGTTTATCGATGGCGACCTTGCCATCGGCAAGATTTTGCTGCGCGACTACGTGAATGCGACGGGCGGCTTTGAGGAACTCGGAACGCACCTGCATAAGAGCCCGAAAAGCCTGATGCGGATGCTGAGCGAGGAGGGAAATCCGCGCGCCAACAATCTGTTCGCCCTGGTCGCGCATCTCAAGTCCGCAGAGGGCGTGTCCCTCTCTGTCACACCAACGCCAGTCCACTGACTGGGACACCGAACAATCTGTCAGGCGTTATCCACTAGGTCGGCGGCGTCCCAGCAGACGATTCACCCCTAATAGCGGTGCTATTGTGGTCATCACGGAGACAAGACGATATTGTCCGCCCATCCTGCGGTCGGCCGAACAAAAAACCTTGGAAGATGACGCAGCCGAGTTCTTTTAGAACAGCATGCTCGGCTGGCGTTTCAACCCCTTCGCCAATTACGGCGATGCCGAGTGTCTTGGCAAGATCGATTGTAGCCTTCACAACATTGCGTGCGGCCAGCTTCCGGGGATTGCCCAGATCGCTGATGAATGATTTGTCAATCTTGAGGAAACTGATGGGAAGCTCTGTAAGCAACCGCAGCGATGTGGAACCAGTGCCAAAGTCATCGAGCGCAAATCGGACTCCGTAGGCATTGATTGCATGGATCGTGCGCGACAACTCGCGACCATTGCCTGCAGCGAAGCTCTCAGTAATTTCGATGACGACGGTGGACCCTGGCACGCCGCTGCGTAAAAGCTCCTGTCGGACACGTTCGACGATGTCAGCTCGTTCAAGAGTGCGCACGGACATGTTCACCGTCACGGTGTCTAGCTCGCAGCCGGCTTTGCGCCAGTTGCTCACAACATCCATCGCCTTTGCGAATACTTGAAGATCAAGACGACCGACTAAACCAGTCGCTTCTGCAAGCGGCACGAAGAGTGAAGGTGGAATATTTTTGTTTGTCGGAGCATGGTGCCAGCGCGCGAGTGCCTCCGCCCCGATGACATGACCGTTCACCCCGACAATTGGCTGGAACGCGACATCGAGCGCGGATGTATCGAGGGCGTTGAGCAGGCTAATCTCCAATTCGCGGCGCTCGTCGACACTTGACAGCACAGTGTGATTGAACGCCATGACATTTCCGCCGCCCGTGTTTTTGACGTGATAGAGTGCGAGGTCGGCGTAGTGCACCAGCGTGTTGGGATGCTCCGTGTCATTTGGTAGAGTGCTGATCCCAAGACTCGCGCCTATGAGCATACCGCGGCCTTCGACTTCGAAGGGCTCGCACACCGCATGCAAAATCATGCGCGCAAGATCTACCGCGTTGACAGCGGCTGCTGGCGTCAACAGAACGGCGAACTCGTCACCACCAACCCGATAAAGCTTCGCTCCCGAGGGTAGCAGCGAGGTCATCCGCTCGGCCACCTGGCACAGAAGCTCGTCCCCAACGACGTGTCCGTAGATGTCGTTCACTGGCTTGAAACGATCCAGATCGATTGCAATCAGCGACGTCGGTCGGCATGGACCTGCTTCGTTCGCAGCGATGACGAGGTCATCATTGAAGGTAAGGCGATTATGCGCTCCGGTCAGAACGTCGCGGTGCGCAAGATATTTGATCCGGGCTTCATGCTCCTTGTGCCGCGTGACGTCGACAAAGATCAGAATGTTTTCCCAGTTGCCGATATCATGGGACAGCATTTTCATCGGCAAATTTCTGACGGGGACCAACGCCTTTCTCACGATGAAGTGGCGCGTCTCCGCTTCAACCTTGACCTGAACATCGCTTTCGGCTGCATCAGCCTGTAGCCTTTGAAGGAGGTTGGTGAAATCAGCAACCTCTTCACCGGCGATGGCGATTGACGGCTCTTGGCCACCGCGTAGCTCATCTATATTTATAGCGTCAAACATTTCCAGAAGAGTGTCATTGACAAAAAGAATATTCCCGGCCTTGCCGACTTGGCAAATTCCAACAGGCGCGCACTGCGCAAGTGCCAGAAAGCGGCGAGCCTCTGCTTCCGCCTTCTCGCGAAGTTCGTAATTCTCTGTGACGTCTATCGCAACGCCCACATTTGCGCCGCCTTTAGTCCGGTTTTTGACGACACGTAGCCAGCGCTTGTTGGGATACTGCCGATCAGATGGAACGCCATCGGCCAAACGCAGCAATTCGACCCGTCGCGCTAGTTCGGCTCCGATAGCCTCGGAGGGGAGGATCTGTTTCAGCGATACCTCTACAAGATCGACGTAACGAGCACCAGGATGGAAGTCCTCGCGCTGCACGCCAAGGGTCATGCGATAGGCTTCGTTACCCAGAACTAACCGATCCCACTTGTCATAAACTACGATAGAGGAACCAGTTGCATCCATCGCTTCCTGCACTGTCTTCAACCGCTGGCGAAGAGTCGTAATAATCCACCCAGCTGCGACTGCGCCAACAAGCGGAAATATCAAGATCAGCCACTCTAAATAGCTCGCCTTAGAATGACCCTCGAGCGCAGTGAAAACGATCGGTCCGGTAGAAAATGCGCCGATCATCAGTAGAACAGACGCTGCAGACGCTTTGGTTAAGTCTCCCCAAAGTATTCTCATAATATTTTTTACAAAAATTTTGTTTTGAAGAAACTATTATTTGAGTTCAGCGAGGAACGATGCGAAACACCCATACCAACAGGCTCCCAGGCGACATTTGTGCGGAGTATCAGAATACAAGTAATTCTCTCATAGTCCATCTTCAGGCGACATTTTGAGACAAAATGGCAACAATATGACACGAGCTCTGAAAGCGTCTTGGCGAATAATCATAGCTACCCGGTGCGTATTTCGCTAATATAACTAATTATTAAACAAGATACTGCGTTTAATAGACCGGTTTGGTTCGGCATTCTCTGTTACCGTAGCCAATAAACGATCGTAATGATTTCAAAGTCGCCATGAGAACCTGATGACCAAGCTTATATCGACACGCCGGTCTAATTTTAGAAAACCGGGTCCGGTTGTGCGCTGCGGCCGCCAGAGCGCATAGTCGATCAATGCCGCCGCGGACCCGGCGGCCATGGTAGGGTCGAGATATTGGGGAACCAGCGGCCATGACACGCTCACGGTAGGTCATGCCGGTCGGCCGCGCGAGCCCAAAGCCGCGCCTCGAGGCGGGGCCATCGCATGTCTGCCTGGCTTTGCCCGACGTCGTCTTCGATCCACAAGCTTCAAAGACGCGGTGATTCAGCGGTTCCCGGCGCGCTTGCGGCGCCGACAATGGCGGGGGCATCGCGGCGACTATCTAACCATATCGTTGCGCAATTCACGACTTATGCAACGCACCTCGAACATCAGCATCCATGCGGTGTGGACATGTTGCACATTCACGTTGCGAATTTAGGGTGGTTTTGGCACCCTTTGAGGATGATGATCGGCTACGCACGGGTCTCAACCCCTTCCCAGAACCTCGACCGCCAGGTGGCGGCGCTTCGGGCAGTCGGCTGCGACACGATCTATCGTGAGAAGGTATCCGGCGCGGCCGTGAAGAACCGTCCGCAGCTCGAGCGGGCGATCGACGCGCTGGGCACCGGCGACATCCTCGTCGTCGCGGAATGGGACCGCGCAACCCGCTCGATGATGGACGGCATCGCGATCATGCAGCGCATCGCGCTGCGGGATGCAGCGATCAAAGTGCTCGACAAGCCACATCTCGATCTGACAACGCCGATCGGGCGCGGCTTCCTCGCCTTCCTCTCGGCACTTGCCGAGGACGAACGCGGACGGATCGTACAACGTGCCGCCGACGGCCGGCAGCAAGCCCGAGCGAAAGGCGTGAAGTTCGGACCGAAGCCGAAGCTCACGGACCATCAACGGGGAAAGGCACTCAACCGGCTTGCCGCCGGCGACAGCTGCCGCGAGATTGCCCGGGACATGGGCGTGTCCGCCTCGACCATTTCGAGGCTTCAACGGCCTATCGAGGCGAGGGCAACGACATGATGCAGCTCGATCTCTTCCCGACGGACCTACACCTTCGCTGCATTGATCCGGCGAGCAACAAGCGTCGCTTCTACGCGCTGTCTGTTCAGCGGACCTTGTTCGACGAATGGGTTCTGGTGCGTGAATGGGGCCGCATTGGCGTCAGTGGACGCCTTCGCCGTGATCCATACCCATCCGCCGGCCCGGCTCTCGATGCTCTGCACGAGCTTGCCCGGCAGAAGGCACGGCGTGGTTACGAGCCCGTAGGCAGCTGAGACCATCATTTTTAGAGTTGATGACGCCTCAGCGGAGTTGAAGCTCAAGTGTCCGCCCCAGCGCGCTCGCGGCGCGCTGTACGGTGTCGAGCTGAACCTTGTCGTTGTCGGGATCAAGGAGACGATCGAGCTGGGCACGGCTGGTACGCATCCGCTTTGCCATCTCGATCTTGGTGACGCCTTGCTCCTGCATGGCCTGTGCGATCTGCCACGCGAGCACACGCTTCGTCGCGCGCGCCGTCACCTCTTCATGGATGCCTTCCTCCTTCAGGAAGTCCGCGAAGGCGGAGCCGATATGTGGATGGGTCGTCATTTCTCGATCTCCTTTTGTCGGGTGCGGGCCAGGTTGAGGTCCGGAGCTGGTGTTTTCTGCGCCTTCTTGATGAAGCCGTGCAGCAGCACCATTCGCCCATGCGCCACACAGAAAATGACACGGGCAATCCGGCGTTGGGTAAGGTTGCTGCGAACCTCCCACAGGCCGCCGCCAAGCGATCTGCAAAGGGGCATTCCTACAGGCCAACCGAATTCGGCCATGCCGATGTCATGGCCGAGGATATTGCGGTCGCCTGGATCGAGCGATCTCAGCCAATCTCGCACCGGCTCGGTGCCGCTGGCCGAGCGGTAAAACACCGCCGGTAGTTTTTTCAGCCCAGACTCCACTCATACCTCACAAGGTACAATGTATCTCACAAGGTACATACAGTCAAGCGGTCATATTGCTCAGCCGCCCGGCTCGGCAGGAAGACTCAGACGCGTCGATCAAATCGCAGGGGAGCATCGTGCTCTAACCCTCCCGACCCGCGAGCGGTGGGCATGCTTCACTCAACAATCCGGAAAAGCCGCAGCGGTGGCCCATCGCATCCGAACTGCAAACGCTTCTCCGCTTTTTAGTGTATGAGTGAGGCGATTACAGACTACGTCCCGGGTCGTTCTATGCCACCCATCGAAGCGGGAGAACCAAGCATGGCGCCAGGTGCGGACAAACCGGATGAGATCAGGACGCAGCTTGACGCGGTAGCTGAGCGCGTCATCGGTGAGACCGTGCCGTCACCGCTACGGGAAATCACGGACCGTCACCTCACGAAACTCCTGATGCTAGTGGAATCCATGCGGGATGCAGGAGTTGACGAAGCCATGGTGCGCTACAGCGTCCGCGAACTCGTCGCAAGTTATGAGGCAGAACTTGTCAATGCGATGATGCTCCTCGCTCAGGAGGAACGGGAATAATGGCAGGCACGAAATCTGTTCGGATCGAAGACGAATTTGGACGCCAGTGCGCGCTGGACCGGCTGGCCGTTGTCGAGACCGAACCCGAGCCCGAGTTCGAAAAGATAACGGCGCTCGTGAAGTCCATCTTTGACGTGCCGATCGCCGCGGTTTCGTTGATCGACCGCGACCGGCAGTGGTTCAAGTCAATCCAGGGGCTCGATGTTCGCGAAACGCCGCGGGACGTGGCTTTCTGCGACCACACCATTCGCGCCGGCACCTGCTTGAAGGTGGAGGACGCGATCACCGACCCGCGCTTCCGAGACAATCCTCTTGTCACTGGCGCGCCGCACATCAGAGCCTATCTTGGAGCGCCGATCGTCACCGCAGATCGCTATGCGCTTGGCTCGCTCTGCGCAATCGATGTGCGGCCGCGTACGTTTACGATGGAACAGGAACGCTTGCTGCTGAACTTCGCCGATCTGGTGATGAACCAGCTTGAGCTCAGGCAATTGGCGACGGTCGATCCACTGACGGGCCTTGCGACCCGCCGAGCTTTCCTCGATGCCATGCACAAGGTTGTCCTCGAAGCTGAGCGCAGTGGCACGCCACTCTCGCTGATCTGCCTCGACCTCGATCACTTCAAGTTGGTGAATGACAGGTTCGGTCACCCCGTGGGCGACGCTGTGCTCACCGCGACCGGAAGGGCGGTTCAAAGCCAGTTGCCGGATGCTGCGTTTGGCGGACGGCTTGGCGGTGAGGAAATGGCAGTGTTCCTCGCCGGATACGATCTGGATCAGGCATGCGCCATTGGCGAACGGCTTCGCCTTGCGATCGAGAGCAAGACGATACCTGATCAACCCGATGTTGCGTTCACCGCAAGTCTGGGCGTTGCCCAGTGGGATCGGAACATGACGGCAGAGACTTGGATGGCCAACGCGGACGCTGCACTCTACCAGGCCAAGCACACCGGACGTAACCGCGTGGCAAGCGAGAGCGTTGCAATGCAAACGCCTTGACTGGATTCGTCAGGAATGACCCCGACAGAGCAAGCTATGACGAGTTTGAGTGACGGGCCGGATCAGGCTGCTTGCTGATCGGCGTTCGCGGTTTCGGCGACGCCGGCCCGGCTCTCGATGCTCCACACGAGTTCGCCTCGCAAAGGACACGGCGTGGCTACGTGCCCGTAGAGCACTGACGGATAAAGGATATTATCATACCTATTACTGTTGAGCCGAGCCCTTGGTTATGCTGCCCAAGGATTTCCCGCCGTGGCAGACTGTCTATTGGTGGGTCCGCCGCTTCGTCCGGCAAATGCTCCGCACCATCCACGACATCGCGCTGATGATCGACCGCGAGCGATCCGGTCGCGAGGCAAGCCCCAGTGCTGGCGTTCTGGACAGCCAGAGCGTAAAAGCGCCGGCAACCGGCGCCGCCCGCGGTTTCGATGGCGCCAAAAAGATCTCCGGCCGCAAGCGCCACATTGCTGTCGACACCGACGGCCGCCTGTTGATGGTGAACCTCACTCCTGCCGATATCTCCGATAGCGCTGGCGCGCAGCACATCCTCGATGCGATCCGCAAACGCTGGCCTTGGCTCAAGCATCTGTTCGCCGATGGCACCTATGACCGAACCCAGCTGATGGACAAGGCGGCGTTCGAAAAGTTCGTGATCGATATCGTGCGCTGTATTGCCGGTGAACCCGGCTTCAAGGTGTTGCCACGGCGCTGGGTGACCTGATCCTCCGCCGCATCAGCCACTGACAGCATTTATCAAACAGTCTCTAACGGACTTGGACTTCCCGTGCTCTGCAAAGCGCACGGTTTCCGGGCTGCATCCTCGGTTCGCCATTCCCGTCCGCTAGCAGGGTGCAAGGCGGCCGCGCAGCGCACCCGCCTGCGCGGGGCCGACCACGCGGGCAGCGTCCACCCGGCGGGTCAGAGGCACGAATCCACCCGATGGTGACGTCCGAAGCCAACTGCGTGTCGGCAAGGTCTCGGGCCGCGCCCCCACGAAGCACCCTCCGGTGATCGAGACGGACAGGCTGCCGGACCCGGCGATGCCCCGGGCTCGAGCGTCGCGGATATCGGCCTGAGCCTGCGCGAAACGGTCCGCATCGTCCGGGCTCAGACCCGCGATGTAGACCGTCTCGCCCGCCTGCGCCCCGGAAACGAGACCCGCGTCGTCCCGTGTGAGCATCAGGGGTACCGTCTCCTCGACCAAGGTGGTCGACCCGGCTCCGTCCTCGCGGAACGCGATCCGCAAGGTCGCATCCGCCGATGTGAGGCGAACGGCGTCCGGCACGCTGAGCGCCACGCCGATCTCGCCCGGCGGCGTGTTCAGGGGATCGAGCCGGCTCGCTGCGACAAGGCCACCGGGCGTGATCGAGGTACAGGCCGCCATCGCCAAGATGCCGAGGAGGGCGGGGCAGAGAGATCTAAAAGTCGGCATGGAAGCCTCTTGCGCTACGTTTTAAGTGGTATATTCAATTTAAAACATGAAATTAAAAGAGGGAAATAATGATGATCGACCTGAAGTCCGCCGTCCGCCCGGCGCAGCTGTTCCACATGTTCTTCACGCTCGGTCTCGTCGGGGTCGGCACCCTCGCGACGTTGGCGGTCGTCGCAACCATGTTCGCGCCCCATGCGACCGGAGTGGCGCTGGTCCGTTTTGCCAACCTGCCCGCCGAGGGCGTGACCGGTGCGCAGGCTGCCGCCATGGTCGCGCTCATGCTTGTCTCGGCTGCACTGTGGGCCGCGATGTTCGGGGTCGGCCGGCGGCTCTGCCAAAGCCTTTCGGACGGTTCGGTCGACGATGCGGCCGATGCGGCCACTCGTCTTTCGCACGTCCTTCTGGCGCTTTTGGTCTGGTCCGTGATCGGGCAGATTGCCGGCTCAGCCGCGGCGTCATGGCATCTGGGGGACGGTCAGCGCATAGTGGCAGTCAGCCTCGGCACACCGCAGATCTCCCTCGCGCTCGCCGCCTTCATGGGCGTCTTTCTCGCGCGGGCCTTCACCGTGGGCGCGCAGTTGTGGCGCGACCACACCGAGATCGTGTGACATGCCCATCGTCGTCCGGTTGGACGTCATGCTGGCCAAGCGCAAGACGACCGCGCGCGAACTGGCGGCCCGCATCGGGATTGCCGAGCAGAACCTGTCACTCCTGCGGTCGGGCAAGGTGCGCGGCGTCCGGTTCACCACGCTGGAGGCGATCTGCCGTGAGCTGGACTGCCAGCCCGGCGATCTCCTGGAGTTCGAGCCATCGACGCGCTGACCGTGGCTTTGCACGAGGTGCACAGCAAGGCGGAGCGGCAAATCGACCGTCTACCGCGAACTCGCCGCCATCACCGAAGGCGCCTCCGAACCCGAACGCCCTTCCCCAGCTTGAGCGGGCAATTGATGCCCTCGGCACCGGCGACATCCTCGTCGTCGCCGAATGGGATCGCGCGACCCGCTCGATGATGGACGGCATCGCGATCACCTTCGCTGCATTGATCCGGCGAGCAACAAGCGTCGCTTCTACGCGCTGTCTGTTCAGCGGACCTTGTTCGACAAATGGGTTCTGGTGCGTGAATGGGGCCGCATTGGCGTCAGTGGACGCCTTCGCCGTGATCCATACCCATCCGCCGGCCCGGCTCTCGATGCTCTGCACGAGCTTGCCCGGCAGAAGGCACGGCGTGGTTACGAGCCCGTAGGCAGCTGAGACCATCATTTTTAGAGTTGATGACGCCTCAGCGGAGTTGAAGCTCAAGTGTCCGCCCCAGCGCGCTCGCGGCGCGCTGTACGGTGTCGAGCTGAACCTTGTCGTTGTCGGGATCAAGGAGACGATCGAGCTGGGCACGGCTGGTACGCATCCGCTTTGCCATCTCGATCTTGGTGACGCCTTGCTCCTGCATGGCCTGTGCGATCTGCCACGCGAGCACACGCTTCGTCGCGCGCGCCGTCACCTCTTCATGGATGCCTTCCTCCTTCAGGAAGTCCGCGAAGGCGGAGCCGATATGTGGATGGGTCGTCATTTCTCGATCTCCTTTTGTCGGGTGCGGGCCAGGTTGAGGTCCGGAGCTGGTGTTTTCTGCGCCTTCTTGATGAAGCCGTGCAGCAGCACCATTCGCCCATGCGCCACACAGAAAATGACACGGGCAATCCGGCGTTGGGTAAGGTTGCTGCGAACCTCCCACAGGCCGCCGCCAAGCGATCTGCAAAGGGGCATTCCTACAGGCCAACCGAATTCGGCCATGCCGATGTCATGGCCGAGGATATTGCGGTCGCCTGGATCGAGCGATCTCAGCCAATCTCGCACCGGCTCGGTGCCGCTGGCCGAGCGGTAAAACACCGCCGGTAGTTTTTTCAGCCCAGACTCCACTCATACCTCACAAGGTACAATGTATCTCACAAGGTACATACAGTCAAGCGGTCATATTGCTCAGCCGCCCGACTTGGCAGAGAGAGCCGAAGCTCACGGATCATCAACGGGGCACGGAGCTCAACCGGCTCGGCGTCGTTGGACGCCTTCGCCGTGATCCCCCATCTGCCGGCCCTGCTCTCGATGCTCTGCACGAACTCGCCCTGCAACGGCGTAGATACGTGCCCGTAGAGCACAGACGTATATCGAGAACGGCTACGCCGTACGATATATGCCCTGACGCGGCACAGCGTTTCGCTGAAATTGCCAGGCAAACATACGGACGTTTCAGCGCCGCTTGCCTCTTGGATGATCTCTTCTAGACGTCCACAATACAAAGGGCAGGTTCCAGATAGAGGCGGCTGAGAAATGAAGCTATTTGGCAAGATGTTCGGCTCTCTCCCAACGAACGAAACCACTGAAAGAAACGCCCCTCCGCTGATCGGCTACGCACGGGCCGCGCCCGGCGAACCCACCCTCCCCGCACAACTTGAGATACTCCGCGCCGCCGGCTGCTCAGAAGTCTTTGCCGACGAGCGAACAACGGGAGGTGGCCCGGCCGGCCCCCAACTTCATGCCGCTCTGGAGCGCCTGGATTCCGGCGCCACTCTCATGGTCTGCCGCCTGGATCGGCTCTACCGTTCCCTTCCGCACCTCCTCGATCTCCTGGCCAAGCTCGCGGATGAAGGAGCCGCCGTCCGCGCTCTCGAGCAGGACGTCGACACCACCTCGTCCGAGCCGAGTGCACAGACGGCATTGATCAAGGCACTGGCAGAATGCGAACGGGTCGCCCGGTCGGAGAAGGTCCGCATCGGAATGACGAATGCTCGGCGGCAGGGTGTGAGAGTTGGACGACGCCCGTCCCTCTCACCGCACCAGGTCGCCATGGCGCGAGACCTCGTCGCCGCCGGCCGGCTGCGCAAGGACGTGGCGCAGACATTTGGCGTGAGCCTTCCGACGCTACGGCGATCGCTTCGCGTCGCCGGCGATGACGGCTAGCAACTTTTAGCTGCAACGATGCCAGCTTCCCGCGAAGGCCGCGCTTCGCGCTCGCCAGACCATTTTCCGCGGAGAGACGGATCGCGGGCATGACGTTTGCCGCCAATGACGCGCCGGCAACGACGGCCGCTGCCGACCGCCTTGAACGTCGCCCCTGAATGCGCGCCAATGAAACAAACCATCGGGGCATCAATTATTTTCACTGCGGAGATGGATACTGAACAAAACCCGGATAGCCAGCCTTTTGTTCAGTACATACGGCTCGACTCCTCAGCAATCCTGCCGATCGATACAAATTAATTCTCGACAAGTGGGCACGTTTTTGGTACAAAAACGTATAAGTGCACACCTGAGTATTAAGACGGATGCACATCGGCAGGCCAGCAAGGAGAAGAACACTGGCCATCTACCACCTCCGCGCAAAGGCGGTGAGCCGACATATCGCCTCCCCTAAGACAGGAGGCGCGACCCGCAAAAGTGCCGTGGCCGCAGCCGCGTACCGATCGGGACATCGCCTGTACGACAACATGCAGGGCAAATGGTTGGGCCGACGCGACGATCCCGATCACACCGTCGAGCACGAAACTGTCATCGCACCGGACGGCGCACCCGACTGGTGCTGTGACAGACAGCAACTTTGGAACATGGTCGAAAGGCGAGAGGTGAATCTAACCGACGGCAAGCTCAAAGAGAAGGCACAACTTTATCGCGAGATAGAGCTGACGCTGCCGCGCGAGCTTTCCAAGGCCGAACGCGCCGCGCTGGTCGAGACCTACGTGCGTGAACAATTCGTCTCCGAAGGAATGGTCGCCGACGTGGCGATCCACAATCGCACCGCATCCGACGGACAGCCCCAGCCGCACGCCCACATCATGCTGACCATGCGTCAGCTGGAGGACCGGCCAGACAAACTCGAGAAGGGCATCCTGTTCGGCAACAAGGTGCGCGAGTGGAACGACAGCGATCAACAGATCGCCGCCATGGCGGAGGCCAAGCGCAAGCGCGGACAGCTGCAAAACGACGTGCGGCGCTACGGGCCGACGGAGACACTGGCCACAGCCCTTGAGGGCGCCTCAGACCATCTGCGCGAGCTCAAGGCCGCGCCCCCTGCTCCGGGCGAACACGCCCGCAAGCAGCAACAGGCAGCCCTCCGCCGAATGAACAAAAAGGTGGTTGGGCTGCAATCTGACGCTTCGCGCTTTGGTGGTGACGCCAGGCTCGACGTGGCGCTATCTGCCGCCGAAATAGAGGTGTCAGAACGACAGAAAGAAATGCGCCTCTATCGCTGGCGCGCGGCGTGGAGCGAGGCCACCAACAAGGCGCTGGAAATGGCGGGATCGGACGAGCGGATAGATCACCGCACCCTCGCCGCGCAGCGCCAGGAGGCACTCGCCAACGGCGATTTCCTCCGTGCCGAAAAGCTCGATCGCGCGCCGCAAAAGCCCGTGGGCATCGCAGGGCGCATCCACGATGCCTACACCCACCTCAAGGACAACGTGCACACCTGGGCAGCCGTCGAGGTGCGCGGCAAGATGGAGCGCGCATTCGCCCATCTTGGAACTCGCGATCCGGTTCGCCTCAGCCAAGCGATGCTGCGCATTCAGGATTGGACCGAAGAGGTGGTCGAGCGGTTCAACCGCGAGCCCGGCCCAGACGATATGATCCCGGAGGTGCGCCGTGGCCCAAGACCCTAAAAGCTTCTTCGGACGCGATCCGGACGTGACCACACGTCCGTCCCACGCGGAGCGTGTCGCGCCGCAGCGCAGCGACGGCGCGCGTCCCCAGGCCGATACCCCGATCGAGCACAAGATCGGATCGACGGACTACAAAGCCTATGGCGTTCTCACCGGCGGCAGTTCTGACTGCGACGTGCGCAAGTGGAAAGAGCTGCGCATGGATCTGCCGGAAGGCGTCATGTTCGACTATCGGCTGTTGTCGATGGTCTCCTATTCGGCGCTCGACCTGGACGGGATCGAGCAGGAGATCGACCTGATGTTCCCCGATTGCATCATCCGGCTGATCGGACGGCACCTTGATGATCTTCGGCTCAAGATCCGCCGGCGCCAGGTTTCCTTCATCCAGGAATACAGCCCGATGGTCTACAAGACGCCAGTCGATCGATTGCCGGACGACGAACCCGTCATCACCAAAATCTATGTCATGCAGGGTGGCGATCAGATGCGGGCCGCATCCGCCAATCAGCGCCCGATCTAAACCGGCTGCCAAGGATTGTGGAGCACGACGCCAAGGCCCTCGAAGTCGCCGATGTTGCGGGTCGCAATCGTCAAACCCTGAACGAGGGCGGTTGCCGCGATCAGCGCATCGGCGAGATGGAGCACGCGGCCACGCTCGGCCTGCCCCGCCCGAAGAACCGCGGCCGCACGCGCTTCCGGTGTGCTGACCGGCAAGATCCGGTCTTGATAGAGCGAGAGGAACCGCTCGATCGTCTCGGCAAGCGCCTGGCGCCGAGCTCCGTCCTGTAGCCGCTCCAGACCATAGGTCAGCTCATGCAGCGTGATCGTCGAGACGTAGCCGTCTTCCAGAGCCTCCAGAAACGCAATGACGTAAGCGTCGCGGTTCGGCCTGGTGAGTTCCGAGATGACGTTTGTATCGAGAAGGACGCCCGTCACTCTGCCCCATCAACATCGAAAGGGTTTGCGCGGGCGGGCTCAGCGCGCGAGGGCAGCTCCAGTGGTCCGGTTTGCTGCAGGTTCTCGACGAGCCAGTGCCCGAGCCGCGGGCGCGGCGACTGGAGACGCAGCCACTCCGCCTCGGACATGACGATATAGCCCCGGCGCGCGCCGATACGTTGCGGACCGTCCTCCTCGGCGCGGCGCAGGACCTCGGACAAACGCGCCTTCGCTTCCGTGATCGTCCAGACGTGCTGCATCATGTGATCAGAACTCAATTCCATAGATATAGTCTAGTGTGGACTAGCTCAATTTGCAATCAAAGAGTGAGATGGCCGGAGTGACCACGTCCGTGAAAGCCGCAAGCATTCTGAAAAGGGCTATCGGCGGCGCGCTACGGCACTGTTCAGGCGTGCACCTTCCCGTATGGCTTTCATCGCCTGCTCGTCGTCAAGCGACGGGAGAAGCGCCGTATTAACCTCCGACCTTGTCGGAAGCGGGCATGAGTCCGGCCACTCTTCCTTTCGGCTCCAATACTGAATCGCCTGATAAAGTGGTTTGTCGAGATGAAGAATGTCCGGCCGCATCAGACCGCGATAATCGCCACGCAGCCACGGTCGGTAGTGGCGTTTGAGGAAATCAGATGGGCGGTCACCGGGCTGCTTTTCTTTCCACGAACGCGGCGGCAAACGCATGTGCTTGGGCTGCTCATGACCCGCAACCCAATCGTTCAAGGCCTCATGAAGGGAAGGATCAAGAGCAAGCAGTTCCTTGCGCGTGATTGCCGGAGCTCGGGCGTACAGCCAATCGCCGTACACTCTCACCACGAAAGCGGCTGGATCTTCACCCAGGTCAGGATGCCACCGCTCGG
This sequence comes from Acuticoccus sp. MNP-M23, assembly GCF_031195445.1. NCBI lineage: Bacteria > Pseudomonadati > Pseudomonadota > Alphaproteobacteria > Hyphomicrobiales > Amorphaceae > Acuticoccus > Acuticoccus sp. MNP-M23. The sequence continues at coordinate 12,313 of NZ_CP133484.1, read as the reverse complement.
GTGCTCTCGACGGCGGCGAAGGCGGATCGTCGAGCATGCGTTCGATGTAACGCTTCGGTACGATTTCGTTCGACGAGAGTTCCCGACGTCGAAGGGCATGGCTCGCGCGCTGCAGCGTTTTTGGATCATCTAGCGCAACGTTGCCCTGGGTGACCTTATCGAGCCACTCGTCGGTCCGCTCTTTCTGCGTCGGCAGATACAGGTCGGCGGGGGGATCGTTCTTCCGCAACCAGTTCGAGTAGGCTTGATAGAGCTGCGGATCGAGCTTCAAAATATCCGCCCGCCCCAAACCGCGTCCAAGCCAAGGGGCGTAGTGTTGTTTGATGAAATTGGGCGGAGTTTGACCGTGGCGCTTGTCGGAACTCCATAACGCAGGCGCTTTTGACGGAAGTGACACGGGCGGCTCGCTGCCAGCGATCGCACTAACGAGAGCATCACTAAAGATGAAACGCGATCTCGGATCGCTGGCAAGATGGTGAAGCCCTCGGATGACGACCTGGATATGCACCTCTGCAGTTTTCCAATCATCCAAAACACTTTTAATAATTAGTATCTGTTCGTCAGTAAATATACGCTTAAAAAGACTTAGTGATTTCAATGGGGTTTTTATATCATTATTATCTACTATACTAATCTTATTATCTATAAGAAATTTATTATTAGATGGGAATGTTGCTAGGGCATGACTTTTTTTGCCATCTATATATTTTACGGCGTAAGTCATCAGAAGTACCCAAATAACCGACTGGCATCGTCACCGAAGCCCGGATAGACATGATTGTTGCTATCGAGACCGTCTTCCATGCTTGTCGCGAATACTTTTACGGCCGGGTAACGCTCAGCTATCCGGCGCTGCCCCTCGGGCGTGATCAGCACCGAGGCGACGACAATGTTCTCAAACTCGATTTCGCAATCGTCATGCATGATCTCGACGGCCTTGCACATCGTGTGCCCCGTCGCGATCACCGTATCGAGAACGATGAATTTCCGACCGACCAGGTCGGGAAGCGCCACCAGATAAGGCTCGACCTCATAGGTCTCCGGATCGACGCGGGAGAAGCCCAGATGCCCAGTTCTGATTGGCTTGGCCACGCTACGAAAGCCTTCAGCGAGGATAAGCCCCGAACGCATGATCGGGACAACCGCTAGATTCCTGTGAACGATCCGCCTCACCGGCACTTTGGCCTGATCGGGGAAGCGTTCGATTACCCCATCGCTCAGGGGAAGATCACGGGTCAACTCGAAGCCAAAGTAGGCGCCGATCTCGAACAGGAGATCGCCAAACTTACCCATGCTTGTCTCGAACTCCCGCAACAGGGTGATCTTGTTGGTGATCAGCGGATGTTCGAGCAGCGTGAAATTCGCAGGATCACTCATAGCCCCCCCACAAGCACCTGGAACAAATTAGTCTTGCAAGTTTTGTCACGGAACCACCCCTCCGTCGAGACTGGGGAGTGCGCCCCCTCACTCGTGAATAATGACGCAGCAAGATTTGTTCCAAGAAAGCCACACCGAAGCTGCAGGTTGGGCTTAACAGCACCGGTTCGCGCCGCCTGGGTGCACACTACGTGAGGCTTCAGATCACATATTTTAAATAAAACGTTTATCGTATGTTGAAAACAGAGTGCGGGTCTTGCATAGTGGGGCCGTAGCAAGCAGCCACAGGGGTTATCGCGATGACACTCCCCCTCCCACCTTCCCCTCATGGCGGATTGCGGACTGCGATTGCAGTCGAATCCATTCAGCTTGTTCTGAAGCCCGCATTCTGTCGCCGGGGCTTGGGGGCTGGATGATGAAGCTCTGGATATCCATCCCGCTGGTTTGCGCAGCGATGACATTTCCCCTCGCAATCACCGCTCAGCCGCTTCTTTCCGCGCTCGCCGCCGGCCATCCGTTCGCCGGCACCTCCAATGCGCTCTTCCAGCTCACGGCAGGGTCCTCACCCGCCGCTGAACCGCCGCGCGCGATATCCGCGCAACCCATCCCTCACATCACTGGAGAACTTCTATGCCTCGAGCTTCGCCTCGAAGGCTCCGCCGCTATTCGCGTCGCGAGCGCTCGGACCATCACCGCGCTGCGGTGGCAAGGCTACCGCGCCGACAGCGCTACGGAGCCTTAGCGCGGTGCCGCACCCTGCGGGCCAGAACTTTGGCCGGCTCGACCCGCAGGGCGCTTCCTCAACCGATCACCTTAGAAAGGGACGACCAGTGAAGATCATCACAATGGCGGATCAGGACCGCCGTGAAAAGTCCGAGGGCATCTCGCTCTCCGGCATCTTGAACCGTGTTGTCGTTGTCGCCTGCACGGCGGCGGCGATCTTTATCGCCCCGCCGAAAGCGCAGGCAGAGACCGCCTTCGCCGATCCGATCGAGCACACCGCCGGTGTGTGCGCGGAGGATGGCGGCCGATGGACCGGCGCGCACTGCGAATATTCGCGCGACCGTGACGATGATGACCGGTCTTCCAAGACCGGCGACGGCGGTGGAGGTTTGTTGGGCCCCGCGATCGTCGTGGGCATCCTCGGCATCATCTTTTGCGCTGCGACCGACTGTTCGGAGTAGCCCGGTGGAAACCCATTCCTCTACATCCGCCGCTCGAACACCGGACGCCAACCAATCCGGCAGTTCGCCGCGCGTAAAAGCCATCCTGGCAACGCGACACATCCGCGGCGTCATCGGAACGGTGTTCATGTCGGCCGGGCTGGTCCTTGCCGCTTACGCCATCGGACCGATGGGTCCGAGCTGGCTCATCGCCGTCGGCGGGGGCCTCTTTGCCAACGGCGTGCGTGTGGTCCGTTGGCGACCATGAAACGACAAAAGGGGCGCCGTTGCAGCGGCGCCCCTTTTTGCTGCCCCAGCCCCCTCGCAACCAAACGAGAGACCAATGAACAACGTTGAACGCCTACCAACGCCGCACCACCACGTCCAGCCGGCGCTCTACGAGCCTGAGCCCGTCCATCACACGATCCCGCCGCATATTTTGGCGGAGATCGCGAAACTCACCGACACTCACGAAGATGTCGAACGCTTTGCTCATCAAGCCGATGGACTGGTCGGCCCGATCGGCCTCGATGGCATCCTCACCATGGTCCCTGGCCTCGGCGGCCTTTACTCTGCCTATGGCGGATTCAAGCTGTTGGGCTGTGCATCCCGCGCCCGATGCAGTGGGAGAACCCGCATCGCCGGATTTGTGCTGACCATTGTCGACGTCGTCATTGGGGTCTTCGTCGGCGTCGGCGATCTCATCGACGTGTTCCTCCGATCGCACCGCATCTACGCCGGCATGATCCAAGACGAAATCCGCGGCAAGCTCATCGCCTACCAAACAATCCGCGATCACGGTGAGCGGCGCGGCCACATCACCCAGGGCGAAGTCATCTACCTCGAGAACGCCCTGTTTCGGGGCGGGCGAAGCGCCGGGACGATAAACCTGCGCAACATCGCCCTGATCGGCTTCGCGCTGATCATTCTCTACGCTCTGTTTGCGTGAGGGCCTGGTCATGCATGAGCACGCCGTTCACCAGGCCGAGCTGGACCGAGAAGCCTATTTCAAGCCCAGCACGTCGTTCGTTGCCCGCAAGACGAAGACACGCAAACCGGGCCGGATCGACCGGGCTTTCGGCAAGCGCGAGTATGAGTTCAGCTACAAGTTCGGATCGGTTGTCGAGCATAAAGCCGGCGGCTTTGGGTTCGGGTCCGCCGATCGTGCCTTCTTCGTCCGGTCGAAGAAAAGCCTGACGCCGCCGCTCGAGACCGATCTCGCCATCGCGGTCGGGACCATCACCCGTTCGAACGGCCGAGCAACGCGCCCGAAACTCGTTCTCCTTGGCTATGCCAGCGAGAAGACCGGCCTCGTCTACACCCGAGGCAACTGGCACATGCTATTTGGCCGGCCGATCCTCAAATGGCTTGTTGCCATGCCGCTGTTCGCAGTCGGCTTCTTGTCTTGCGTGAACCCCGCAGAACCACCTCAGCATCCATTCTACTTGATCGGGGCGATCCTGTTCGGCTTCCTGCTGTTCCTCGGCGTCTTCTGGCCGTTCGTAAAATTCTGGCAGTCGCTTCACGCTCGCTACGCCTTCAAGGCCCACGTGAGCCAGCTCTACCAAACGATCGGGCGCTAGCCGATGGCGGATCGTAAAACGCTCCGCCAGAGCGCCGGCGAAGAGCTCGCCTACGCGGCGTCCGATATCCGAGGCGCCTGGGAGCGCGCCTGGTTCGGCCGCGAGACGACGCCGGCCCAGTGGCAGGACCAGCTCAGCCGCACCCCTGGCAGCGATCCTCTGGGACGCACGCAAGGGCCTGACGACAGTCAGGGACCCGGCAACGTTCACGGCCACAACCCAGACGCCCCCGAGGCGCTCGATGGCATTGGCCGGACGGGAGACGGTTTCGATCCTGACCACACCCGCGATGCCGTGCGCAGCTTTTACGGGACAGACCCGGAACCCGACTACCGCCAGGCCTGCGCCGACATGTTTGCTCCCGATCCCGATGAACCCGATGCGCCAGAGATGACGCAACGGATGAAGCGCTGAGGTCCGACATGGGTTTTATCCGTCCAGAACGTGCTCTCACGGTCCAGTCCCGCGACGTGGTGCCGGTCGCCCCTCCGACGCGTAGAAAGTCGCTTCGGCGCGGTGGTGCCTTGCACCCTGCCCTTCCCTATGTCTCGGACATGCAGACGCCGCTGCTCAAGCTGAGCGGTGCCATGCGCGACGCCTTCCTTCTCACCACCGCCCTCACCGGGGTTCACATCACCGGCAGCACTGGCAGCGGCAAGACGAGCGCCAGCGGTCAGTATCTTGCCCTCACCTATCTGCGCAGCGGCTTTGGCGGCATCGTACTGTGCGCCAAAGCCAGCCCCAGCGAGTGGGACGCGTGGGAAGCGTACGCGGCAAGAACCGGGCGCACCGCCCAGCTCATCCACTTCGATGAGCACGGCATGCACAAGTTCAATTTCCTGCACTACGTCGCGCTGCAGAACCTCGACGCGGCGGGCCGGTTGATCACGCCCAACGTCGTCGACTTCCTCATGAAGATGAAGGACGCGGCAAGCCGCGGTGACGAACTCCAGGGCAAGGGCGGCGAGCAGCCGTTCTGGAATCTGGCGCCGCGCGAGCTTCTTTCACACGCCATCGACGCGATCTGGACCGCCTACGGCCGCCTGCGCATCGACGAGCTCGTGCGCTTCATCCAGACCGCCCCCCGCAATCCGAAGGACTTTGGGTCAGAAGCCGCGCGCTCAAGATCCTTCTGCCTCCAGACGCTGCACCGCGCCGCTCATCACCCGGCAAGCACCATCGCCGATCAAGACCTCTTCGTCGTCCTGCAGTTTTTCAAGGAGAATTTTGCGGTCCTCGACCCCGAAACCCGCAGCAACATCGTCACCACGGTCACCTCGCAGTTCACGCCGTTTCTGAAAGGCGTGATGCGGGAGAAATTCTCCACCGAGACGACGCTCGTACCGGAGCTCTGTTTTGAGGGCGGTGTCATCGTTCTCGACTTTGCGATCGACAAATATCGCGAGGTCGGGCTGATCATCCAGCACCTCTTCAAATACCTGTTCCAGCTGGCGGCGCTGAAGCGCGACACGTCCCAGGCTGTGCGCCCGGTCTTCATCTGGGGCGATGAGAGCCAGTATTTCATCACGCCGTTCGATGCGCAGTTCCAGACGGTGGCCCGCTCCAAGCGCGTATCGACCGTCTACCTGACCCAGACGATCTCCAACTACATGGCGATGATCGGGGGCGGCACGCCCCGAGAATCCACCATGGCGCTGCTTGCCAACTTCGTCACCAAGGTCGCGCACCGCAACGACGACGAGGCGACCAACCAGATGATGGCGACCATGATCGGCCGCAATCTGCAACTGCGCGGCAGTTCCTCGCGCGGCATCAACGCTGGGTCGTCCAGCTCTTCCGGCGAGAATTACGGCGCCAACACCAGCTTGTCTGCCGGCTACTCCGGCGACAGCCAGAGCTCGACGTTCAGCTCTGGCTACAGTTCGGGGCGCAACACCGGTCTGAGCTTCAGCTCCGGATGGTCGACCAACGACACAGTGTCGGAGCAGATGGACTTTGAGGTCGAGCCGCGTGTGTTCGGATATCTGCGCTCCGGCGGTCCGGAAAACCGGCTTCTGGTCGATGCCATCTGGTTCCAGGCCGGCCGGCGCTTCGTCGCCAATCGCGGCCGGAATTTTCTTCCCATTACCTTCAATCAAAGGGTCCGCTGATGCATCACATCCTTCGCCCGCTCTGCTGGTTCCTGACCAATCCCCTCCTCGGGCTTCTCGCCTACGGGATTGCCGTCCTGATGTGGTCCCAAGGCGCCTTGCCGCCGCTCCTCGTCATCTTCTGGGCGGTCTGCATCATGACGATCGGCCGTGCTGCGTCCGCCTGGCGCCGCCATGATCGGCAGACCCTGCGGCCCTACAAACCCAAAAAGATCGCCAGAAAGCCCAAGCCGGTCGCCGAGCCGCCGCGCCCGCAGGCGAGCCTTGCCATCAAGACCCAAGGCACCGCGAAAGCCGACTACGCCGATCTCGTGGATCGCCTCCCCTCCGACCTCAACCGCCTCATCGGCGACAGCCTCAACCAGATCGGCGATCGCCGGTAATTTTTAGGAGTTGATCATGGCCAACCAAAACGCACCCGAAGCGACGCTGCGCGACGGCGGCATCAAAGCCACCATCTGGCGCAACGCCGGGGAGAAAGGCGACGTTTTCAGCGTTGAGCTCACCCGCACCTGGCGCGATCAGCAGGGCAACTATCATGACAGCTCGCGCTTCTCACCGACCGAGTGTTTGAAGGTCGCGCAGCTGGCGCAGCGTGCCTACGACACAGTCGGCGCGCTCAAGCAGGATGCGGCGCCCTCACCATACGGCCAGGCAAACCGGGAGGTCTTTCAGGACAATGGCCGCGGGTATGACGACGGGCCTGCGCTAGATCGGGGCCCAAGGCGATAGGAGTGCAGATCATCTCGCAAGAGATTGTCGCCCACAAAATACGCTAGCCTCCTAAGTTTTTAACAATTTAGCATGCTAACACTCTAAATGCCTGTACAGTCCACAGCCTCGCACTCCTTCGTAGCCGCAAAGCACGGCTTTCGATATGATGCTAGCATGCTAACGTGATAGCGGCTTAAGCGGCTAGCGCCTTAGCCGTAGAAGGAGGCGCCGCTATGGGCTGTATTGTTGGATTTGTGTCGCAAAAAGGCGGCGTCGGAAAGTCGACGCTAGCGCGTCTGCTAGCGCGTGAGGCGGCGGCCGGCGGCTTATCCGTGAAGATCGCCGATGTCGATATCCAGCAAGGCACGGCATACCAATGGGCGAAGCGACGCGCCGAGAATGGCTTTGAGCCAGAAATTCGGATCGAGACCTTCAACAATATCAAGACCGCATTGAAGGAAGCCAACCAGTTTGACGTCTATATTTTCGACGGCGCGCCACATGCCTCGCGCGACACGCTGACGATCGCCAAGGCAGCCAATCTGATTGTGATCCCGACCAGCCAGGGCAGGGATGATCTCGATCCATCGGTGCTGCTTGGCTACGACCTGCTCGATGCGGGCATCTCAAAAGATCGGATCGTCTATGCGCTGGTGAAGGTGACGGACAGCGACGCCGAGATTGCGGCCGCACGGCAGTATCTGGAGAAGGCGCATTTCACTGTGTTGCAAGGGGAGCTGCCGGTGCGCACGGCCTATAGCCAGGCGCATGATGTGGGGCGCGCGGTGACAGAAGCGCCGTTTCCGAGCCTGGTGAAACGGGCAGACAAGCTAGCGCAGAGCCTCGTCGATGCGGTGGCAGCGCGAATGCAGGAGGTAGCGTGATGGCGAATGTGGCTCAGCTGAAACGCACGGGGAAGGGCGAACCGCCTGCACGCACGGAAGCGCCAAAGAACGTGGCGAACCCGCCGCGCGATAAGCCCGAAATGACTGAGAAGCCTGTCGCCCTGCAATTGAAGGTGCCTGAAGCGGTGGCGGAAGCCTTCGCCAAAGCCGCCGGCGACAAGCTCGGCTACAAGAAGGGCTCTAAGTCGCAGTTTTTCATTGAGCTGTTTGAGGCGTATCAGAGTGGGCGGCTAACACTTTAGCCATTTAGCATGCCATATGATCGCTTTGCAGTCCGGCGGAAATCCCCTTGTGATCGAGGCGCGTCGCGGCAGGGTTTCATCTAAAAGCTGCAAATGGATGCATGCGCGGCGACTTTGAAACGGCGATTCGCTTCGGCGCGACGGTATGTTCGCCTAGGCAAGGCGGTGTTTGGCGCGCGCGAATTGATTCGCTCGCGATAGCGGAGGAGGTTGGAACAACCTATCTCGAAGCCCAAATATAACCAATACGATGGAAAATTCGACCAGGGAAAAGGCGTGTTTCAACTCGAATGAGCGCTTGGGGGAGGAATAGGCTCATACGGGATTTCTTTAGCTGGTTTCACCTTATAAAAAATCAACTACACACAGTTCCTCTATAACTAAAACCCTGTTTTAAAAGCAATAGTGCATTTTAAGCTATTATCGTTTAGCCGGTATTCCGCTTCAAAATCATCTGCCGACGAACTACCATCTATTGCAGAAGAGCATGTATCGTTCCACCCAATAGCAACTACTTTTCCATAACCCGGCCGACCATCATCCATTTTAGTATCAATGTTCCATGTTTCTTCAGGAGTTAAAATATTCACTGAGGTTGCTCCAGTAACAGTAACGCCTCCATACGAAAAAAAGTTGCCATAATTCTGGTTGAATATTACCGAATTTCCGCCATCTTTATGTTCAATATACCAAGCGCCATTACTTAAACGCGAGGGGGGAACATTCGCCCCGGGATCGGCATCGATAATCCCGCCATCTCCTGCGATGCCTGAATAATTGCCTTCTATCAATCCCGCGTTTGTTAAATGCTGCCAAAAGGCGAAAGCTTCGCCGAATTCGCTCGCATTTCCAGAACGTTCGATTTTCCCGTCGTTGTTGCCATTACAAGTCTGGTTAGCCGCCCCGGCCGCAGTAGGGCAAGTAGCTGCCCCCCAAAAATCTGTCGCATTGCGCATATCCCCCGGCAGCGCAAAATATTTATCACGAAACGTCATGGTGGCCGTTTGGTATTTGCTAAACTCCGTCGTCACACTCCGCAGCTCCGCCGCTCGGATGAGGCTTTGCCCAGTCAGAATCCCTCCGGTGAGCAGCCCAAGAATAACGAGAACGATACTCAATTCGACGAGTGAAAAACCTTGTTTCTGCATTAAAAAACCTTGTTTCTGCATTAAATGAACCCTCCAATATGGTATTATAATACCGTATATTGCTTTAATTTTCATTAACTAAAATCGATTACTTGTGCGCCGATCTCGCTTAAGGCGACGAGCGCCGCGCCGGGTGAGATCGCGGCGCATCGCGGGCCGGACGCGGCGGCGGCACCCGTCCCCGAACGTATCCATCCCCAAAGCCCCATATTTAGCCGTAGGAGAGCCACGAGGCTCTTTGATGCCCCAGCTACCTAAAAGGGCTTAGCAGGGCTAAAAATCGATTTTTGGGCCTCTCAGCGCCTACTGAGGAGGAGGGGTGCGCAAGCGGCGCCGCCACACACTAGTTCATTGCAACTCGCGGCGAAGCCGCGCTTCGAGCGCGCAAGCGCTCGTCAGGAACAAGGCTGGGGTGCCGGGCTGCACGTAGCCCATAAGGGCGGAGGGCAGGGCGGTGATCTCATCCGCCGTGAGGCGGATACCGTTTAGAGAATGCTTGTCGGTCGATTAGGCCGACGCATTATGACCGGCGTTAGCCGGTCGTTTTATGCACAGGACTTACCCACAGGTTGGGTGTTCTAAGATTCTATAGTTCTTAATGTTCTAAGATTCGGAGGTGCTTTTTCGCCAGTTATCTCAATTGCTTGCGCGGCCAAATGTGAGGGATTTGGGGGCTTCGGTGAAGAATTCGGGGCGTAGTGTGAGGAATCCGGGGAATACTGTGAGGAATTCGGGGCGTAATGTGAGGAATCCGGGGAGCCCTAGCCGTCGTTATCCACAGCCGCCCTGGCGGCGCGGGCGAGGCGGTTAGCGCTGCTATAGACGTCGGTGACATATTCGTGGGTGCCATTGATGCGCGCCTTGCGGCCGACTTTGGGGCGCTGAAGCTCCTGAAAGGCGCTCTGCATCTCGTCGCGCGACTTGTTCCACCAGCTGATTTTGAGGTGGGTGACGCGTTTGCCGGTCTTGTAGGGCAGGATTTTGACGTTGAAGGCGGCGAGTGCGTTCACTTCGAGCATGGCAGGTTTGATGACATGCTTGTTGAGCGCACCGAAGGCGGCGTATTTCCCGTCTTCGACGCCGAGCATTTCGCGGAATTCTTCGAGGGGGATGTCGCGGACATTTTTGCGCAGCCCGCTGAGCTGGGCGAGATTTTCATACAGGCTGACGGAGTATTTCGAGGAGAAGGCCATAAGCACAGGCAGGGCGATTTTGCCCCAAATCCGTGAGTCTTCCAGGATCTCTATCAGGCGCTTGTCGAAGCTGTAGGCGAGCACGCCGGCGTGGCGGTCGGGATCGTCGAGGTCATTGCCGCCGAGAAACTGCACCCGGCGCGTGCGCCCGTCTGGCAGTTTGACGACGAGAATGGTTCGCATCAGCGCAGTGATCGATTCCTCGATCATCTCATAGCCCTTGTGGCTGTCGCTTTTCAGGTCGTCGAGTTCGATCGTGTAGTCTTTGCCTTCCGCTACGCCCTGCTGGTGCGCGTTGTGCCAAAGCAGCGTGATCGTGCGGCGATCGCTGAGCGAAAGCGACTGGTGGCCGGTGATCTGGATCAGTTCGGCAGGCTTCATCGCCTGATCGCGGCGAGGCGTCAGGTCGAGCGTTCGCAGAACCGTTTCAGGATGCAAGGCCTCTGACATGCCTTATTCTTAGCGACGCTCGCCAAAAGTGAAAGCATAAACCGCTTTTCATTCACACTTCCCCGAATTCCTCACAGTTGGCGAAATTGCGCCTGTAAAATTCTCAACAAAAACAGTGGGGTGCAGGGCTACTCGCGCCGGATTTAGGGCCTGCCCGAATCCTTCACTTTTGGAGGGTGCCGCTGGCAGCCGTTATGCCGGCGTCAGGAGCTGCGCCAAGGGGCTCTTCAGAGTGGGGCCGGTTGCGGCGGGAGGGGGCGAGATACTACGCTAGGCGCGTCTCCTGCCCGGCCTAGAGGCTGAACCGGTACTTAGATTTCTAGCCCCTTAGCATGCTAGCTACCCGAACAGGGAACGCCGTCGCCCTGCCCATTTTGCTTGCGCGGGCAGGGCTCGGACTCGGTCTCAAGCACCTCGTCTATTCGGGTAGAAAAGGCCCGTCATCTCACGCCGCCTGGCGCTGCGGCTGCGCGGCGGCGAGATTTGTCAAATAGTCCGCGGCCTTACCGGCCGCACTGGCGGCGGTGAAGACGGCCTTCTTGTCTGCTTTGAGGATTTTCAGCCAGCTGGCGAGGTAGGCGGCATGGTCCGGCCGCGGCTCGGACGTGATGCCAAGATCCGCACAGAGAAAAGCGGCGCCGAGCTCGGCGATGAGCTCTTCGGCGGCGTAGGCGTCATCGCCAAAGCGCGTGGACAGCTGACGGTCGAGCCGGTGCGCAGCGCCACTCCAATGACAAATCTCATGCAAGAGCGTGCCATACCACGCTTCGGTCGGGTTTGATGTCGCCGTACCGGTAAAACGCTCCCGGTCCGGCATTTGGATGCGATCCTTGGCCGGCCTGTAAAAGGCGCGCTCGCCTCCGATGTTCACCATGGCGCCAGTTGCCGCGGTGAAGGCCTCGGCGGCGTCCACGGGCTCGATCCGGTCCTCGGTCGGCGCTTCATCCTCGACGGTAAAACCCTCGACCTGCGCCGCGTTGAAGACACGGCTGGCGCGCGCAAACAGCACGGTTTCGGTCTCGGATGGATCGTCCTCGCGCGCCCGCTCGAGCTCCTTATAAAACACGATGACCGAGGACTTTTCGCCCTTCTTCACCTGGGCGCCGTGCTCCTGCCACTGCTTGTATGTTCCCCACATGCCATGAGCGTAGTCGTTGGCCGCGGCCGCGACCCAGAGCGACAGCACGTTGATACCGCGATAGCCCTTGCCGGATGCGATATTCTGCGGCCGCGTGATGGCATGCGCCGAGCGGTGCCAAGGCATTTGCCAGTTGTCCGCGCCGGCCTCGATGGCGGTGACAATCTGATCGGTGATGTGTTGATGGACGTCGAAGCGGTCGGTCTTTCCCATGATGTGATCTCCTTGCCTTGGGGTTGGGGTGCAGCTGCTGCTGCACCTCTGCCCGTCGGCGAGACCGGGGATCGGA
>NZ_CP133483.1 GCF_031195445.1 Acuticoccus sp. MNP-M23 | reverse complement strand
TGACGTTGCCCCTTGGAATGTCCTCGGTCTGAACTGGACTCCGTCAGAAGGAGACGGAGATGAAGAAGAGCCGCTTCAGCGAAGAGCAGATCATCGCGGTCCTGAAGGAGCATGCCGCGGGGATCGGTGTGTCGGAGCTGTGCCGCAAGCACGGGATCAGCGACGCGACGTTCTACACGTGGCGCAAGCGCTACGGCGGAATGGAAGTGTCTGAAGCCAGGCGGCTGAAGGCGCTGGAAGATGAGAACGGCCGCCTGAAGAAGCTTCTCGCCGAACAGATGCTCGATGTGGCGACGCTGCGGGACGCTCTGGGAAAAAACTTCTGACGCCCAGCGCACGGAGAGGCTTCGTGAGTTGGGCGATTGAAAAGAAGGGGTATTCCCAGCGGCGCGCCTGTGCCCTGATCGGGATGCATCCAAGGACTTACCGCTACCGGTCGCAGCGGCCGGACGATGCGACGGTGCGCCAACGCCTGAAAACGCTGGCGAACGAACGGCGCCGGTTCGGCTATCGGCGGCTGCATATCCTTTTGCGGCGCGAGGGTATCGAGGTGAACCACAAGAAGCTGTTCCGCCTATACCGCGAGGAGAGGCTGAGTGTACGACGGCGCGGCGGCCGAAAACGTGCCATCGGAACGCGGGCGCCAATGACCTTGCCGCGAGGACCAAACCAGCGCTGGAGCCTCGACTTTGTCTCCGACCAGCTCAGCGACGGGCGCCGCTTCCGTGTGCTGGTGGTGCTCGACGACTTCACCCGCCAGTGCCTGACGCTCGTTGTCGACACATCACTGTCGGGGGCTCGCGTGGCACGGGAACTCGACCGCCTGATCGTCAGTCGCGGCAAGCCGCTCACGATCGTCAGCGACAACGGCACCGAGCTGACCTCCCATGCCATCCTCGAATGGCAGGAGGACCGCCGCGTCAATTGGCACTACATCGCGCCCGGCAAGCCGATGCAGAACGGCTTCGTAGAGAGCCTGAACGGTCGCTTCCGCGATGAGTGCCTCAACGAGCATCTCTTCCGCAGCCTTCCGGGCGCTCGCCGCATCATTGAGGAATGGCGCACCGACTACAACCACGACAGGCCGCACACCAGCCTGGGCGGCCTCACCCCGAACGAGTTTGCAACCCGGTCCCGATGGGACCACAACACGAACAGAGTCCAGCTATGAGCGGGGACACTTCTGGGGCAACGTCACCATCCGCGAAGCATCGATTCAGATGAGAAGCCCGGCGGCTATCGTCCGCCGGTGTTTTTCAACAGCCTCCGTCGTTTTCGTCAGAAACAAAACACTTAGCCGTCAGAACAATCCCTGCCCTCACAATCTGTCCGGTTGCTCCCGCCAATCTGGTTGTGTTGTCGGAGAGGGCTTCTCCAGTGTTATTGGGGTGTCTGCCTCATCGACATAGTCGGGGAATGATCTTCCATACTCCCTCAGTTCCGGGGCGGAGCATACCACCGTCAACCAACTGCCCTCCGGGCTTCGTTTCAAACGAGTGAGCCCAGCATAAATGAGCGCTAGCCTTTCCACCTGTGCTGCGTCCGTGACGTAAACCACGAGTAATCGGGCTTCCCATCCTTTGAAGCTGTGCAATGTGGTCGCCTTGACCGCAGCAGTGCCCATATAGAAACCCATCTTCCTGCGGCGGCTCTCCTGCGCGTTTTCGCTGAAGGTATCGACCGTACGCACCCTGTATTCCAACAGGCGCTCGACGACATCAGCACCAGACTTCTGATCACTGAACAGCATGGTGATGTCGGCATTGGCCAGACCGTTTTTGCCAGTCTGGCGCATTAAGGCGAGTGTTTCTTTTGCACATAATTGTTGCGCATCATCCGGATCGCATTGAACCCAGCGAAGGCTGCAAGGGAAGAGGTCGAGCGAACCTTGCTCTGGCTCTGGCTCTGGAAGGTCGATGGCATCCTTAGGCAGAAACTTCTCAGCAAAGCTTCGAGCAAGGCTCAGCGCGTCAGGCGGGAGCCTGTAGCTTATACGAAGCTGCGCCCACCGTCCGCCAGAAAAACCGGCCCCTTTCATAACATCATCGGTCCATGAAGCCGCGGTGCCGTAAACATCCTGCGTCGCATCGGCCACCAGAATCATCTCACCGCCGGGCGAGCTTGCCTGCCTGAGCACGTTCCACCAATACGGTCGGTAATCTTGACCCTCATCGACCAGAATCGCATCATATCGCGCGGCGCCAGGCTGCTGCAGCGCCCCTTCGGCCAGCTTCGGGAGTTCAACGTCTAGGACGCCAACGCCACCGCCATGCTTGAACAGATCATCATAGCGGTTCTCCCAGCCAACATCGTAGCAGGTGTGTTTGCACCAAAGGTGGAAATGCGTGAACTGGATGTTCTGAAGATGCCTAGGGGCATCGAGATCGCGCACGATCAGATCGCGCAGATAGTGCCACAGCGTAATATTGAATGTGGCAACGAGGACAGATTTCCCTTCACGCGCAAGGCGTGCTGCACGGGCCGCAAGAACCAGAGATTTTCCAGATCCTGCAGGCCCCTTGATGCGTCGATACCCTGTCTCGGTGCGGGTATCTGCAAACGAGCGTTGGTTTTTATCCAAAACCAAGGGCAGACGCTGTGTCGCCGCAAAATCCGGCTCTACCAGCCAACCTCGCAGATCTGCCGCGTGATCCTCAGTCATCACACGAGAGTTAGTGCGGAATGCCTCCGGGAAAACCGTTTGAAGATCGCCGGACGAAAAGGCTTCCGCACCACTGACGGGCTGGTATCTCGCGCATCTCTCATTAGAGGATGTCTGAAGAAATGGTTTGAAAAGAGCCTTTACGTCCTCGGCCTTAGCGAATGGAAAGATGACACCTGCAGTGATCGCAGCCCATCCGTTTCCCTTCTGAAGTCTCGGGCAGTAGAGGTCGAAAACCTCTTTCTTGTAGAGATTTATCTTGCTGACAGGGTTTTCCCTTTGGATGCAGAATTTCTTGCCATCCTTCTCAGCCCATAAGGTGTGGCCCCATTGATCTTTCTGGGTGAAGTAACGCAGAGCACCAAGATTCCAGTCTTTGACCTCGAACACGCCGATCCCACCATCCGGGTTCACAAGGACGAAGTCCGGTCGCAGACCGTTGAGGTGTGGCTGGATGTAGATTTCCCATCCCGAGGGGAGCTGGCCGTTGAAAAAATCAAATACCTTTATCTCTCCCGCCGTCAGCGGCTGCCTTAGCCGGGCCAGAGCACCAATGGGCGGATAAATGACACGATTTTCCATTGCCAGCTCCACGCTCAGGCCTTGGCTCTAAGATTCAGAGATTTACGCAGCTCTTTGGCAAAGGGCGTCTCTAACTCGACAACACCTTCACGCTGAAGGATGTCCAGAGCGCTTCCCGACTGGAAGCTGGAATATCCTCCATCCTTAAGAGCCTTCTCCGTGGCATCTAAGATAGCTTCACTATGGGCTAAAGATGACCGTGCGTAGTCAGACAAACGGCGCGAAATCTCATCTGTCACCACAGCAGAAGGGCTTTTTCCTGCCAGCTTAGACAGGGTACTGAGCATTGCTGCGACCTTCTCGCCTGGCCGGACATTGACCATCGTATAGCTCTCTGCGCGAGCTTCAGAATCGGCTTCGCCAATATCGCCTATGACCTTTGAAAGAATCCCATTGGTCATTTCAGAATACATTCTAATTTGTCGCGCAATCCGACGAAAACTGGGTCGCGATAGTCGTCTTCCGGTGTTGACGAAGACGATGGCCAGTCGTGACCAGGCTGACCTTCGCCCAGCGAGCCATAGTCCAGCATGTTTTGAATGATATGGCTAAATTCAGACCTGAGAGCGTCATAAATCCACGGCTGAGAAAGTTCGTCGTAAGACGCGGTCTGATCAGCGGTGCAAGCCATCAGCACACGCGCATCACCTTGACCTATACTCATCAGTTCATCGCGCATCACCTCATGCAGAATTTCGTTGATCAGGGTAGCCCGCGTAACGCCATGAAATTTTGCAAGCGCATCCAGCAGAAAGATGTCATCCTGCTTGATCCGGATATTGAACTTGCGATCACTCTTAGTGCCCGCCTCTACGGACGGGCTCGCAAGTTCGTCGGTGGCTATGCGGGCGATGAACTCGCCACGCTTTGTCATGAAGGAGCGTGCATTGTGGTCAGGCACGACGAAATCTCCTCGTGTTGCGAAATACGGTGATCTGCGTTGAGCCATCGTCGCCGATGACCAAGGTTGCGCCCCCTGCCCGGCGCAACCGCTCAATTAGCTTCAGCCTTTCCCGCTTCCCGGCAATTTCTTCACTAAGCATCGATCTCTCCTGAATTTACTGGGCCAGTGGCACGCGTTTCTGTGCGAGCCTCTCAAGGGTCGCTATTTCTTGGCGCAGAGCTTCCTCTTCGCGACGGCAAGCTTGCGCCGTCAGCACGAGACGATCAGCGCGCGCGTTCCACTCGCCAAGATCTATGATCACCTCAATCTCGACGTCAGTGATCCGACGCTGCCGCATCCTGTCGACCATGTGTTTCGTTTGCCCAGCATCCGTCTGCATTACGATCTCCAATCGTGAACTAGTCCGCGTCTGAAGCTAGACATAAGCCATATTTAAATTTTGTAAATAGCCAAAAGATGGCTTTCTTCCTGTGCGTGTTGGGCGGTTCTCGAGATTCCCAAAAACGGTCGTTTTGTGAAACTCTTGATCAGCCTTCGTGGGAAGCGACCGTCCGGAAGGTCGAGCGCGACGCCGCCCAATGGGGCCAAATCGTGCCCCGATCGCAGCGGCAAGGTTGAGGGTTGGCTTGGTTTTCAGCCTGTCGATCACGTAAATTCATCGCTTTCAGAAAGGCTTGACGTCGTCTGGGCAACCTGCTCGGCCTGCCAGTCGCCATAGGAGATATTCGACCCATTTAGCTTCCAGGACGTGCGTCCGTTGTCAGGCCGACCAAGAATGACGGCAGAGGCCGCGCTGGGACTGCGAAACGCAACATCTTCGGCAAAGCGTAGGTGACCGCCATCGTCGGCTACCAACTTTCCAGCTTTCATCAGCTGTGCGTGCTGTTTCGAGTAGCTGTGATCCGCCTGGCTCGACCAGGTAGCAACGGCAGCCGAGCCCTCGATAACGACAAACTCGCCGTCAATCTCCCGTGCCTGCGCTTCAATCCCGTGCTTCCTGCTGCTCAGTCGGAAGATCGGGCTTGCGTCTTCGCTGGTCGCATCTGCTCTTTCTGATGGAGTCTTCCGGGTAGCGGCTTTCGATTGCCGCAGAAAATCAAACCCCAGAACGGGCAGCACGAGCCGCAACTGTTCGATGAAATATTCCATGTCGGAGGCATCGGCCTCCGGCAAGGCCGCTGGCGGTGGCGCGGTGCCATTGACGACGCTGGCGATGGCCACTGATTTCGCAATAGCGATGAGCCTCGCTTCGAGATAGCGCGCATGGGCTTTGGTGATGTTTTGATCTTTGCTGGTGACGACACAAGTGCGCTCCCAGAAGTCTTTTATTTCGTCCTTGCTGTGCTGGAACAGTCGCTTTCGGACGTTATCGCTTTCTCCAATGTAGACTTGAGTCGTATCCGGATCATCGGGCGCTGGCCCCGTGAGGAAGTAGAGGCCGGTTCGATCTAGTTCGACGCGTTTAAGAAAGGCAGGCAGGCCACTCCGCGAGCCGGTCAAGACATGACCGGTCCAATTCATGATCTCGGCCGTAATGAGCCCCGACGCAGTCCCGTCGGCGAGAAACAATCGAACAGATCGCCCTAGCAATTCACTCACGACCACATCTCCTTGGAGTGACCCCGTTTGACCGGACAGGACGGCTCTTGGCAATGGAGAGTGCCATTCGATCGGTTGTGGCCGGAGCGTGATAATTTCTCAAGAATGGTCGATAATTAGAGGCCAAGCCGGCGAGCTTGACGGCCCCCTTACCTGTATCGGTCGGCGATCTCATCGAGCGACTTGTAGGGCGCGCGCTTGTTCGTCTTCTCATTGAGAACGTGGCGGACTTTCGCATCACGCCACGTGAGATAGGCTTCGTCGGGTGGGTCCACCGGCTCCGAGGTCGATTTGTTCACGTTTGATGTTGGGGTCATTCGTCTTCGCCAGCGGGGTCGCTGATCCAATTCTCCCGGCTGTGCCGGATGCGGATGACGGCCAGATAATCGATCTCGATCGTGTAGATGATGATGTGAGATCCGTATGGCTGGACGCGGACCGGCGGGGTCAGTTCGAGCCGCTCTCGCGCTATTCGCGGATTGGCAATCAGGTCTTCGAGCGCGTCACGCAGGCCATTGAGATAGGCTTCCGCCTGCCCGACCGACCAACGGTTGGCCGTGAACCGCCAGATCGTTTCGAGGTCGCTCTGTGCTGCCGGCGTTAGCTGGTACGCCCTAACTGGACCGTCCGCCATGCTCCTCCTGCATGCGCTTGGAAAACGCGTCGAAGTCGAAGGGCTCGGCGGGGCCGCTCTCGAGGCCTTCGGTTACCATCTTCTGCATGTGGGCGATCTTCGCAGCCCTGTCCTGATCTCTCCGGATCAGGTCGCGCACGTAGTCGCTCGAGTTGCTGTAGCGGCCGCCCTTGGTCTGCTGCTCGACCCAATCCTTCATCGGATCGGGAAGCGAAACATTCATCGTTGCCATGAGCACGTCCTCCATCATTCAAGAATGGCATAAAATGGCAAAGATTGTCAATATTGATGGGCGTTCCGGCTTTGCCGTCGGGCCCTATTCGACCCTTCGGGCCTCACCGAGCCCCGCTGCACGGGTCTCGGCCCATCCGGGTGGCTGTCCCTAACGCGGGTGCGTCGATCGAGGGCGGATCTGTCTCGATGCGCCTCGCTGATCGCGCCGCTGAACAGGGTTGGACGGCCTTCGGCCGGCATCTCACTCGGCAGTGGGGAGGGCCAAGGTGCGCCGCCCCTTGCTCCCCGAAGCGAAATAGCACCGACCGAGGCTCCGCGCGCTTCGCGCTTGTGCGCCCGCACCACTCGGCACGATTTCGCTTCCCCCCTCCGATCCCCGGTCTCGCCGACGGGCAGAGGTGCAGCAGCAGCTGCACCCCAACCCCAAGGCAAGGAGATCAACATCATGGGAAAGACCGACCGCTTCGACGTTCATCAACACATCACCGATCAGATTGTCACCGCCATTGAGGCCGGCGCGGACAACTGGCAAATGCCCTGGCATCGCTCGGCACATGCCATCACTCGGCCGCAGAACATCGCATCCGGAAAGGGCTATCGCGGCATCAACGTGCTGGCGCTGTGGGTGGCGGCCGCGGCCAACGACTACGCCCATGGCATGTGGGGAACCTATAAGCAGTGGCAGGAGCATGGCGCCCAGGTGAAGAAGGGCGAAAAGTCCTCCGTCATCGTGTTTTACAAGGAACT
This sequence comes from Acuticoccus sp. MNP-M23, assembly GCF_031195445.1. Taxonomy (NCBI): domain Bacteria; kingdom Pseudomonadati; phylum Pseudomonadota; class Alphaproteobacteria; order Hyphomicrobiales; family Amorphaceae; genus Acuticoccus; species Acuticoccus sp. MNP-M23. Next base: position 28,405 of record NZ_CP133483.1, on the reverse strand, counting down.
CGAGCGGCCGCGTGAGGATGATCCGAGCGAGACCGAAACCGTGCTGTTTGCGCGCGCCAGCCGTGTCTTCAATGCTGCGCAGGTCGAGGGTTTTACCGTCGACGATGAAGTGCCGACCGAGGACCGGATCGAGCCTGTAGAGGCCGCCGAAGCCTTTACCGCTGCAGCCGGTGCCATGGTGAGCGTTGGCGGCGAGCGCGCCTTCTACCGGCCGGCCGAGGATCGTATCCAAATGCCGGACCGAGAGCGGTTTACCGGTACGGCGACATCAAACCCGACCGAAGCCTGGTACGGGACGCTCTTGCATGAGCTCACCCACTGGAGCGGTGCACCGCACCGGCTCGACCGTCAGCTCTCCACGCGCTTTGGCGATGATGCCTACGCCGCCGAAGCATCGAACGTTTTTGCGATTCTTGACGGTAAGCACGCCGACGTGGTCGAGAACGTCAAGAGTGGACGCAGGAGCGCCGCCCAGATGGCCCGGCTCTACAATGTGTCGCAAGCCACCGTCAGCCGCATCCTGTCGGCAGCACGAGCCAACGCGAACATCGGCTGACCCGAACTCACGCCCGCTAAGAGCATATCCGTGCCAGTTCTATCGGCTGCCCCCCAGATGCGCCTTGCCCGGCTGCAGGGACAGCGCGCGCCCTGATGATCCGCCTGACCAACCCGGGCCTCGCCGTCGCCAGTTGCTCCAAGCGGGCGGGCTTCAGTCAGTCGTGCTTGAGATCGGCCGGCAAAGGCGCCGAGCAATCGACGAAGCGCGTGTCCGAGCCGGCCAGGAGTTCGGCGATCACGACAGGCGGTCCGGCCTCGCAGAAAACGACGCTCGCCTCGTCGAGCCGGCCGCCGCGCACATGCGCCGGGCGGCCGAATTTGGAGGAGTCGAGAACGAGGAACGATTGGCGGCAGTGACGCAGCATCGCCTGGCGAATGCGCACCTCGGCGCGCGAAAAGTCGAGCAGCGACCCATCGTCGTCCACGCCGGCAACACCGAAGATGGCGAAATCGACCCTGTAGGCAGCGAAGAGCTCCTCGGCGGCGTGGCCGGCGATGTCGAGATCGCTGTTGCGCACCGTTCCGCCGGCGATTGCAACGTCGAAGTCCGTGTGCTGCGCCGCCGCAAGTGCGATCGGCAGGTTGTTGGTGACGATTTTCAGCCCGCTGTGGCCGAGGAGGTTCTCGGCGACGAGTTGCGGCGTGGTTCCGATCCCCAGCGCCACGGACGCCCCGTTCGGAATGCAGCGTGCGACCTCGCCCGCGATCATCAGCTTGGCACTGCGGTTCAGCACTTCGCGGTCCCGGAAACTGACGTTCCCGCCGACCGCGATGCGCGCGATTCCACCATGCCGTCGCCGGGCCGCGCCCTGTTCGCAGAGGGCGTTGATGTCGCGGCGGATCGTCTGTGTCGTGACATCGAACTGCGACGCGAGCGCTTCGACCGTCAGGAAATCCTGCGTCTGAAGCATTTGCGAAATCAGGATCTGACGGCGGGCCGGGACGGCATCGGCATTGTTCAAATGAAAATTTGATCCGTTCATATGACAGCCCTTAGCAGCGGAATGTTTCATCGGCGTGACATTGCAAATTGTGTTCCACTTGTCGTCAATCGGGTGTTCAAATGAGCAAAACTCTTGTTTCATGTGAATGTCATCTGGCCGACACGTAAGCGTCAAACTCAGCCCTTAAGCATCGGCCCGGCACGCAAGGGGGCGTTGATGGAGCGAGTGACCGTGGAGCAGGGAGAGAACTCGGCGCCGTTCGTCGAGATCGAGGGCCTGACCCGTATCTTCTCCGGCGAGGCGGGCGTCCGGGACGTGTCGCTGCGCATTCCGCGCGGTGCGTTCGTCGTCCTGCTCGGTCCGTCCGGCTGCGGCAAGTCAACGACGCTTCGTCTTCTCGCGGGGCTGGAGGATCCGGACGCCGGGCGCATCGTCATCGACGGCGAGGATGTCACGGCGCTACCGCCCTCCGCGCGCAATCTCTCCATGGTGTTCCAATCCTACGCCCTGTTCCCGCATCTGTCGGTCGTGGAGAACATCGAATTCGGCCTCAGGGTGCGCGGCGTCCGCAAGGCCGAGCGCCGCACCCGGCTTGCGGATGCACTGTCGTTGACGGGCCTCGAAGGGCTGGAACGGCGCAAGCCCGCGCAGCTCTCCGGCGGCCAGCGCCAGCGCGTCGCGCTCGCAAGGGCGGTCGTCGCCGGCCATCCGCTGTGCCTGATGGACGAACCCCTCTCCAATCTCGACGCCAAGCTGCGCCACGCCGTGCGCCGCGACATCCGCAGCCTGCAGCAGCGCCTTGGCATGACCGTCGTCTACGTGACTCACGACCAGACAGAGGCAATGTCGATGGCCGACATCGTGGTGCTGATGAACGGCGGCCGGATCGAGCAGGCCGGGCCGCCGGCCGAGCTCTACGCCAATCCAGCGAGCCGTTTCGTCGCCACCTTCCTCGGCGCGCCGCCGATGCAGATGTTGCCCCCCGCTGCCGGCGAACACACCGGCGCAAACACCGGCGTGCGCGCAGAAGACCTTCGCCTTGTCGGCAATGGCGACGGGCGCCTGCAGGTCCGCGTGACGCAATGCGAGTTCCTCGGCGCCGAAACCTTCGTCTACGTCGAAACCGGGGCGAACCATCCCCTAATCGTGCGCGCCCCCGGCCGTGTAGAGCTTGCCGCCGGCACCCCGCTCGGCCTCGACTGGGCGGCCGATGCCGCCCACCGCTTCACCGATGACGGTGCGCGCCTTTCCCCTTCACCGGCCGCCTGAATGGCGCCGGCGACACCCCGCCCCCAAGGAGATACCATGACGCTCAGCCTCAAGGCCTTTCTGGCCGCCAGCGCGATCGCCGGCTTCACGCTTCCGGCGGCCGCGCAGACGCATCTCACCATGTACTACCCGATCGCCGTCGGCGGCCCGCTCACCGCGGTGATCGACGGGATGATCGAGGGCTTCGAAACCGAGAACCCGGACGTGACCGTCGAGGCCGTCTACGCCGGCAACTACGACGACACGCGCGTCCGCGCCCTGTCGGCGATCAACTCCGGCGACGCGCCGCAGCTCTCGGTCTTGTTCTCGATCGACGCCTACGACCTCATCGAGAACGACCTCATCGTCCCGTTCGACGAAGTCGCGACCAGCGATGAGGACAAGGCGTGGCTGAACAGCTTCTACCCGGCGCTGATGAAGAACGGCGAGATCGACGGCCACACCTGGGGCGTGCCGTTCCAGCGCTCGACCATCGTCATGTACTACAACAAGGACATGTTCACGGCGGCCGGCCTCGATCCCGAGACCCCGCCGACGACGTGGGACGAGCTGGTCGAGGACGCCAAGGCCCTCACCACGGATGACCGCTGGGGCATCATGATCCCGTCCACCGGCTACCCGTACTGGATGTTCCAGTGCTTCGCGATCCAGAACGGCAAGGAACTGATGAGCGCCGACGGCACGGCGACCTACTTCGACGACCCTGCCGTCGTCGAGGCGCTCGAGTTCTGGCGCTCGCTGATGACGGACGCGAAGGTGATGCCCGAAGGCACCACCGAATGGGGCACGCTGCGCCAGGCCTTCCTCGAGGGGCAGACCGCCATGATGTGGCACACCACCGGTAACCTCACCGCCGTGAAGGACGCCGCCAACTTCGACTTCGGTGTCGCCATGCTGCCGGCCAAGGTGCAGCCGGGCTCGCCGACGGGCGGTGGCAACTTCTACCTCTTCAAGGGCTCGTCGGACGAGGAGCAGGCGGCTTCGCTGGCACTCATCAAGTACATGACCGCGCCCGAGCGTGCCGCGGAATGGTCGACCGCAACCGGCTATGTGGGCATCAGCCCCGCGGCCTACGAGACCGATACGCTGAAGAACTACGTGGCGGACTTCCCGCAGGCGCTCGTTGCCCGCGACCAGCTCGAGGTCGCGATCCCCGAGTTCTCGACCTACGAGACCGCCCGCGTGCGTGAATCGCTGAACAACGCGATCCAGGCAACCCTGACCGGCTCCAAGTCCGCCGAGGACGCGCTGACGGAAGCCCAGGCGACTGCAGACCGGCTCCTGCGCGACTACCAGTAAGCGCGACGCGTCGGACAAACGAAAAAGGGAGGGGGCCGCGCGCCCTCTCCTGCCAAGCATTCGGGGAGGGTCACAATGGCAGCCAGGCGTCAACGACAGGCGATCTATGCGGGTATGCTGCTCTTCCCGTCGCTGGTTCTCCTCACGACCTTCGCGTTCTGGCCGACCATCGCAACGCTGTGGTCGAGCCTTTATTCGCGCGGCACCAGCCGCCGCCCGTCGCACTTTGCGGGCCTCGACAACTACAGCGACCTGTTCGCCGATCCGGTGTTCTGGCAGGTGGTCGGCAACAACGCCATCTACGCGGCCGTCACGATCCCGGCGTCAATCGCCATCGCGCTCGCCATGGCCCTGTGGGCCGACGCGAAGATGCCGGCGCGCAGCTTCGTTCGGATCGCCTACTTCACGCCGACGATGCTGCCGATGATCGCCGCCGCCAACCTGTGGCTATTCTTCTATACCCCCGGCATCGGCCTGTTCGACCAGATCGGCAGCCTGTTCGGCTTCGGTGACGTCAACTGGCTCGGCCAGCCGGAGACGGCGCTGTGGGCCATCATCCTCGTCACCATCTGGAAGGAGGCGGGATTCTTCATGATCTTCTATCTCGCCGCACTGCAGACGATCCCGCCCGACCTGAAGGAGGCCGCGACCGTCGAGGGTGCCACGCGCTTCACGTACCTGCGCCGGGTGATCCTGCCGCTCCTGATGCCGACGACGCTGTTCATCCTCGTCAACGCGCTCATCAACTCGGTGCGGTTGATCGACCACCTGTTCATCCTGACCAAGGGCGGGCCGGACAACGCGACAAAGCTCATCCTCTACTACATCTGGGAAATGGCCTTCGCCTACTTCGACACGCCCCACGCCGCGGCGATGACGGTTCTGGTCCTCATCGTTCTCGGCATCGTCGCCGCGCTGCAGTTCACCCTCATCGACCGGCGGGCCCACTACCGATGACCAGCGCACGCCACTCGGCCTTCCGCCTCGATACGCTGGGCGCCCTCGTTCTGGCGCTCGCCTGGATCTCGCCGCTCGTCTTTGCCGTCTGGGCTGCGTTTCACACACCGTCGGCGGCGGTCAGTTTCGACCTCTCCGCGCCATGGACTCTCGACAACGTGCGCGCGGTATGGGCGCAAGCGCCGTGGCTGACCTACTTCTTCAACACTGTGAAGCTCGTCGGCCTGGTTCTGACCGGCCAGTTCATCCTTTGCACCCTCGCCGCATACGCCTTCGCCCGCTTCACCTTCCGCGGGCGCGAGGCGCTCTTCCTCCTCGTGCTGCTGCAGCTCTTCATCCTGCCCGAGGTGCTGATCGTCGAGAACTACGCCATCGTCTCGAACCTTGGCCTGTTCGACACCACGCTCGGCATGGCGATGCCGTACATGGCGAGCGCATTCGGCATCTTCCTGCTGCGGCAGGCGTTCAAGTCGGTCCCGCGGGAGCTGGAGGATGCGGCGCGTGTGGAAGGCTGCTCGGTGCTGGGCGTGCTGTGGCGCGTCTACGTCCCGGTCGCGCGGCCGGTGTACCTCGCCTACGCGCTCGTCTCGGTGTCGACCCACTGGAACAACTTCCTGTGGCCGCTGATCATCACCAACTCGCCCGACACGCGACCCCTCACGGTGGGCCTGTCGCTGTTCGGCGCGCCCGAGAGCGGCGTCGACATATCGATGATCAGCGCCGCCACGCTGATGACGATCACGCCGCTGATCGTCGCCTTCCTCATCTTCCAGCGTCAGTTCATGCAGGCGTTCCTCACCTCGGGGATCAAGTAGCGCGCGCTACGCGTCGTCCGGTCGCCTCTGCGCCGGGTGAGGTTCGGGCCGCGCGCTCCGTTCCGTCACGATGGAAATGCGCGAAAGCACGAAAGGGGGTCGCCTCATGCGAGGCGGCCCCCTTTCGCTATCCCTGATCGCATGAACCCAGAAGAAGCCTCTGGCTGAGACCATCGGCGGCACTCGCTGGAGTGCATCGGTGTGCAACAGGCCGGGTCCATACCGGGCTGGTCCGCGGCGTCGCGCGGCATCCCGAGGACAATGCGGACGGAACGCGCCGTCCCGAAAAACAAAAACCGCGCCGCATCAGCGGCGCGGTTTTCTCGTTTCGAAGAGCGCACCGCTCTTCAGGTCGGCCCCGAACACGATGCCTTTACGGATCGTATTCGGGGCCCTTTCCGGGCGAACAGTGCGTCAGCGTCAGACGAAGATCAGGTCGGAGAGGCCGATATCGCCCTGAAGGACCGTGATGACGTTGTCGTCGCCGACCGTGATGGTCGCACCGGCATGGCCGTCCGTAATCGAAACGTCGCCCTCGCTGATCCCGCGAAGGACGATCCTGTCGACCCCGAACTCGAAGTCCAGGATGGTATCGGCCCCGAACTCTCCGGAGAACACGAACGTGTCCGCGCCCGCGTCGCCCTTCAGGATGTCGCCGCCGCCGCCGCCCGTCAGGCGGTCATTGCCGTCGCCACCGAAGAGGAAGTCGTCGCCGTCGTCGCCGAAGAGCTTGTCGTTGCCGCTGTCGCCGTGCAGCATGTCGTCACCTTCGCCGCCACGCAGCGTGTCGTGCCCGTCATCACCGCTGATTGTATCGGCGTCGGCGGCGCCGATCAGGATGTCACCGCCGGCCCCGCCGGACAAAACGTCATTCCCGTCGCCACCGGCGACCAGGTCGTCGCCCATGCCGCCACGGAGCGTGTCGTCCCCAGTGTGACCTCTGAGCGTATCGGCCCCGGCGCCGCCGATCAGCAGGTCATCGCCGGCGCCGCCGGCCAGAACGTCATTTCCGTCGTCCCCGGCGAGCATGTCGTCGCCCGTGCCGCCGCGGAGCGTGTCGTCTCCGGCATCGCCGCCAAGCGTATCGGCCCCGGACCCGCCGATCAGACGGTCCCCGCCGGCGCCACCGGACAGAATGTCATTCCCGTCACCCCCCAAGAGCACATCGTCGCCAATGCCGCCGCTGAGCATGTCTTGCCCGGCATCACCCTTCAGCGTATCGGCTCCGGCTCCGCCGAGGAGCTGGTCCTCGCCGTCGCCGCCGATCAGAATGTCATTCCCGTCATCCCCCACGAGCACATCGCTGCCCGCTTCGCCCCGCAGGACATCGTCGCCTGCGCCGCCAAGGAGCGTATCGTTCCCGGCACCGCCACGGAGCTTATCGGCCCCATCAGTGCCGGTAAGGGTGTCGCCGTCGCTGCCGCCTGGCGCCTCGGAACGGGCCTTGACGAGGGACACGTTGTCGAGCGCGAGGCCGGCGCCGTCGAGCGAACCGCCACCTTGGACGAAGACGAGCTGGTTGGAGCCGTTGCCGGAGCCGCCGACGAGGTCGACCGTGATCGTCGACCACTCGGCGCTGTTGGGCTTGCCGTCGTAGACGACCGCATCGCCCCACATGACCGTAAGCGTCTCGTCGTCCGCAAGGTCGGTGTCGGCGAGGTCGAACGACAGGACGTAGTTGACCCCGGTTTCGACCCCTTCGACGGTCTGCGCCAGCTCGACGTTGTTGAGCCAGCCATCGAGATCGGTCCAGTACGCACCGTCCGACGCGGAGACGCCGCCAACCGTGTCCTGATGCTGTTCGACGCGGCCTGAGGCAAGGTTCTGCCAGCCGAGCATGGTGCCGTCCGGGCTGTACCGCCCCCAGGCGCGCGATGACGTGCCGTCGATATTCTCGAAGCTGCCGTTGACGATGAGGTTCGGTGTCGGCTCCAGCCCAGCGGCCGGCGCGGCGTCGGCCGCTGCCGCCTCGAGGGTGGCCCGCGCCGTCTCCATTGCCTGGGATGCCGGACCGCTGGCGAGGCCGGCGAGGTCCGATGTCGTGAGCGTTGTCTCGTCCGCGAAGCGGAAGCTCGCCCCGGTCCCGTCGGAGACGATAAGCGCGGCACCGTCGGCGGTCTCGATCACCAGCGCTCCGTCCAGGGTGGTGACCGTGATGTCCGCCGCTGCGATGCCATCGAAGACGACCGTCACGCCGTCCTCGGCGGTGAGGAGATCAATCCCGTCTCCGGCGCCGAAGTGGACCGTGTCGGTGCTGCCGGCCACCACAACGTCGTTGCCGCCGCCGCCGTCCAGCGTGTCGGCCCCTTCGCCGCCGAAAAGCACGTCGTCGCCCGCGCCGCCGACGAGAAGGTCGTCGCCCAAGCCCGCGACGAGCACGTCGTTTCCGCCGTCCCCGTAGAGGATGTCGTCGCCCGCACCGCCGAGCACCGTGTCATCGCCCTGAAGGGCATAGACGACGTTGTCGCCATCCGTACCGCTGACGATCGTGCCGTCAGTGCTGCCATAAAGGGTCGCCAGGCCCGCGACGCCGTCGATGTATTCCCGCGCGACGCGGGTGTTGTCGTCATAGACGCCGTCGACGCCCATATCGATCAGCGGCTGCAGGTTCTCGCCCGGCCCGCTCGAAGTCCAGGCGTAGACCTTGAGGCCGGCGTCGTGAGCCGCCTCGACCATGGCCGCGTTCAGGTAGCTGGCGTTGAGAGAAACGCTCTTGACGCCCCATCCGGCGACCGTCGACAGCTCGCTGTCGCTGAGACCGTAGCCGACATAGTCCACGTTATAGGCGGTCCCGGCCTCGGGCAGGATATCGTCGAGGAGCGTGCGGACGATGGCCGAATTGAAGGACGAGATGCTGACCTGGGCCGGGTCGTCGAACCCCTTCGCCTCCAGCGTGTCCACCAGCTGCTGCGCGAACGCCAGGCCGTTGTCGGCATAGGAGGTGGGGTTCTTGATCTCGGCGCTGATCTGGAACGTGCGGCCCGTCTCCACCTGCTTGGCGAGAACGAGGTCGAGACCCTCCTCGAAGGTCATGATGTCAGGGTTCGAGGCAATGAGATCGACATAGGTGGTCGACGGAATGGTGCCGGTGTCGTGCGCGATCACGAGGACGCCGTCCGCCGTCATCTGCAGGTCGAACTCGGCCATGTCGCCGCCCCAGTCGAGCGCATGGCTGTGCGAGGCCTCCGAGTGGTCCGCATAGGGGTTGGTGCCCCGGTGCGAGATCAGGAGGAAGGGGGCGTCCGCATCGGGGTCGCCGTCGCCGGGGGTCTCCTCGCCGCCATCGGGATCACCGCCGTCGCCCGGCTGATCCTCGATGCGCCCGGCCATCAGCGAAACGTTGTCGAGCGCGATGCCGTCGCCGTTGAGATCCGTCGCCAGATGGCGGAACGCCAGCGTATCGGTCCCGTCGCCCGCGCCGCCGACAACCTCGAGCCTGATGGTCTCCCAGGCCTCGCCCGGCGTGCCGGTGTAGACCACCTCGCCGCCCCAGCTCACCTCGATGGCATCATCGTCGGCATCGGGATCGATATCGGCGACATCGAAGCTCAGCGTATAGGTGCTGCCGGCCTCCACCCCTTCGACCGTCTGGACGATCTCGAGGTTGTTTCCGTCGCCGTCCATGTCGACGAAGTACTGGCCATCACTGGCGCTGACGCCGTTGTCGCTCGTGTCGGCGTGGAGTTCGATGCGCTGGGTCGGGTTGGGATCGACGTTCGACCAGCCGGCGATTTCGCCGTCCGGCGCGTAGCGGCCCCAGGACCGGTGCGAGGTGCCGTTGATGTTTTCGAAGCTGCCGTTGACGATCAGGTTGCCGTCGGCGCTGCCGGCAGGAGCATCCGCAGTCTTCACCACCGAGACGTCGTCGATGAAGATGCCGGTGGTGTCGAGCGAGCCGCCGGTCTCTTCGATGACGAGCGTATTGGACCCGTCGCCGGCGCCGCCTATGATGGCAAGCGAAATCGTCTCCCACTCGGCCGCGGCCGGTGCACCCTCGTAGACCACCTCGCCGCCGAACGTGACGGTGATGGCTTCGTCGTCCGACGTGTCGCCGTCGCTGAGGTCGAAGGCCAGCGCGTAGGTGGCGCCGGTCTCCATGCCCTCGATGGTCTGGGCAAGGGCGACGTTGTTCCTGTTGCCGTCGAGATCGACGTAGAATGCGCCATCATTGGCCGTAAGGCCGAGCGCGCTGGTGTCCTGGTGCTGCTCGATCCGGCCCGAGTTGAGGTTCACCCATCCCGGAATCTCGCCGTTGAGCGCCGAGCGACCCCAGTCACGGTAGGCGGATGCGCTGTCGGTGTATTCGAAGCTGCCGTTCTGGACGAGATTGGGCGTCGGTTCGGCTGATGCCGCCGCGGTGGCTGCGGCAAGGCCGGTCGCGGCGGTCGTCGCCACCTCCAGAACCGCGTCGGAGACACGGCCGTCCGCCATGTCGGAAAGGTCGCTCGCCGACCAGACCGTGGCGCCGCCATCCAGCACGACGCTGCCGATGGTGCCGGAGCCAATGAACACGGCGCCACCGCCAGCAAATTCCAGCGCGAGGCTCGGTCCGATGTTCGTCACGGAGACGTCCGACGAGGCGATGTCGGTGAGGACCAGCGTGTCGGTCGACGTGCCGTTCAGAACGTCGATACCGTCGCCCGCAGCGTAGACGACCGTGTTGTCCGAGCCACCGGTATTGAGGACGTCGTTGCCCTGGCCGCCGGCCAGCATGTCACTGCCTTCGCCGCCGAACAGGGCGTCGTCGCCGGCCCCGCCGAAGAGCCGGTCCTCGCCAGAGCCGCCCGACAGCGTATCGTCGCCAGCGTCGCCGTAGACGACGTCGTCACCGGCGCCGGCGAGCACGACGTCGTTGCCCTCCATGGCGTAGATCATGTTGTCGCCGTCGGTCCCGCTGACGCTCTCTGCCGTCTCGTCGCCGTAAACGACGCTGACACCGACGTCCCCTTCGGCATAGGCACGGGCGATGCGGGTGTTGTTGGTGTAGACGCCGTCGACGCCCATCTCGATCAGGGACTGAAGCTCGTCGCCCGGACCGTCGTGCGTCCAGGCATTGACGTTGAGGCCGAGGCTCTGGGCCTCGGCGACCTTGTCCGCATCGAGGCCGCTGATCCTGGCGGAGATCCCGTCCGCGAAGGTCGCGATCTGGGCGAGGTCTTCCGCGTCCGTTCCGTTGTAGGTCTGCTCGAGGAAGATATCGACACCGGCCTCGGGCATCAGCGTATCGTTCAGATATTGCAGCGTCGCCGCGTCGCCGCAGTTCAGCATCACCCGCTCGTCGGTAAAGCCGTTGGCGACGAGGACGTCGAGCGTTGCCTGCGCGATGTCGATCCCCGCGGCCGTGTAGGTGGCGGGGTTCTTCATCTCGAGGCTGAGCCCGATCACACGGCCCGTCTCGGCCGATTTCTCTTCGATGATCCCGATCAGCTCGCTGAGGGTGATGAGGTCCGGATCTGCCGCGAGCAGATCCGCATAGGTCATGTTCGGGATGTTGCCGGTGTCATGCGCCAGCACGACGATCCCGTCCGCCGTCACCTGCGCGTCGGTTTCGACGGCATCGGCGCCCCAGTCGATCGCATGGCGATACGCATCGGCGGATGCATCGGGATAGGGGTTGGTGCCGCGATGGGCGATGATGGTGAGTTCGGACATGACAGGCGCTCTCGATGGGCGGAGGACAGTGAGGACGGGGCTATGAACGCGTCTGGAGACCGGCGAAGATGACCGGCACGAGCGACACTCCGCTCGCGGCGACGCGGTACACAACGGCGGGTCGAACCGCCGTGGGGTTCGAAGCCTGCGCGATCATGGTGGGTCGCCGCGCGACACCGGGGTCAGCATCATTGATATGAAAGCCCAGACTGTTCGTCCGAACGGCCACTAGGGCGTCAATGTTTCAACCGAATGACATTTTCAAGTGACCGCAATGACATCGAAATGATTGAATTAACTGGCTAAGGAAGTTTTGCATGCAGTCATGCGCGTGTGTTGCCCCGACTCTGACGCTCGCAGGAAATGTTCATATGATCGCCCAAAATGACCATATGAACCAACGGGTGCTGGATTGCGGTTCGAACAAAGGTGATTCGGGCGCACGCCCATCGTGAAAACTTCGCCGGATTTCGAGGACTCCGATACCGCCAGCAGCGATGAGATGCCTGGCGATCTCGCCGCACGTCGCGTGGTCCGGTAACAACCCAACGCGGTGCTCATCGACGCTGACGAAGGTGTCGAGGAGATGGAGGTGCCCGGCTTCGGCAATGATCGTCGCCGGGAGCGCGCGCCCCTGCCAGCCGCTCCGCGTCCGAGCGGTCTCATCGCGGCCGCGCAGTGCAGTCCGTCGTCGATCAACGCGCCGCCGTCGGTGGCTGTGCCGTCATCCCCAGGCGCTGCATCCTTGCCGGACTATCAACTTCGCCTGCCGCTCCGGAAAATAGGGCCGTGATAGCTCCGCTCTCGAAGAGAAATGTCCTGCCGCATAAGCTTTATCCCCGCGCCTTTCATTATTATCCGATATAATCCGAGTTAAATTTGGTATTTTATAATAAAACTAGTACTATAAATAGTAATATATGAGATTTCTCAACAATAACCGCGCAGTTTCAGCGCTGACCAAACTCGTGGCGCCGGCGCCGCTTCAACAGGACTATGATCCTAACGCACTGCTACCTTGGCCTCGCAGCCTGCTAACTGGCGATCACCGCCTGAGGGACATGGGGAGCGGTCATCGATCAGGAACACGCGCAGCGATGGTTGCAGGACGAAGCCGAGCTGCTTTGACGAGTCGACCGGAGGTCACCGCCCGCCGGCAGCTGCAAAAACCGCAGTATGGCGTTTAATGGCCCTAGGAAGGCCGTGGATGGCACGCCCGCGTGAATTCCGCCCCCCCCCCGCACCATGCGATACCAATCGCCCTTCTAAGGGCCTTGAAACGTCTCCCTGATGGTTATGGTGGCAAAGGGGGCCTCGGTGGGCGACCTCCGCGCCGCACGCCCCGAGAACTCTCGAGGCGTTCAGGCCGCCACCACCCGCGCCGACCAGGCACGGCCGCTGAGAACCGACGCCACACTCGAGCCAGGGCATGGGCCGCAGACCTTGGCGATGGGCTTAGACCCTGCACAGCATCACCCAGCCAAGTGGCTTTTTCCCTTCAATTTCCGTGCACTCCACGAAAATGCCTCCCCGCCGGTCCCCGGGCGCGACGCCTCAGACTTTTGCACCCCCCTGGGTCTCCGACCCAGGCGACTGGCGACAGTCCACGCCCTGGTTCCGAAGTTCTGACGCGGAATTGCGCACGGTCTACCGGAAGACCTGAGCCTTCGGTGCCAAGAGAGATTCGTCGTTGCGGCCGGAAACAGATCGGCGGATAGCTCGCAGCTCGACTACCGCCACGTGCTACCGGAACGGACCATCTCACTGAGATCTGCGCCACGGGACCAGCGTATCTGCGGAAACCCCAGGATTTCTCCCGATACGCCGAGCCGGCATCAGCCGACCACGCAACTGCGGAACGCCTGCTCCCAGCGGCCTTGGCCGATGCCAGAACTCGTCTCCATTCGGAGAATACCCTTATGATTCAACGAATTAATCAAATTCTGCGAGGGTTTGCGAGGGTTGTTTTCAAACCCTCGCAAAAAATTCTCTGTTCTATTACAATCACTTAAACACCCCTTGCGAGGGTCGCGAGGGTTTAGGGTCGCGTAACGCGCGTGAGAAACCCTCCGACCATCGTGAAATCCATGGTGAACCCGGTTCATGCGCGCGCCCCCGCGTGAGACCCTCGCAACCCTCGCAACCCTCGCAACCCTCGCAAAAACTTTTGTAACCCCCTGAACCAAAACGAATAATCATCCGCTCCGTACCCCCTGCCAAACCCTCGCAGACCCTCGCAAGTCTCGCAAACCCTCGCATGTGAAGGCGCACACAGGACGCTAATCGGCATATTTTCAGCGCCCAGTTCGTCGTTCTAACTCTATCAAACGGCTACGAAGGATTTCGATTTCTTCTTCCAAATACCTTCGACGCCATCGTACTAATCTTTGATGGAGATAATCGATGCCTCATCCCGCATGCGCGGCAAGTAGGCCTACACTCGGACCCGCGTTCGTGTGCAGCCCCGACTGGAAGCGACGATGTCCAGAACCCCATTCAGAATGACCACGCATTTTTCGTCAAGCTCGGAAGGGAAACCGTCAAGGATTGACGGCCCCTCATCCGCGAGGATGAAAGCCCGAGCCCGGACATGCTGCAACTCGGATTGAGGGGTACCATCACCCGGCTGCGAGCGTTGCGAGCCTCGCTTGGCCCTGTGAGGGGTCGCAGGGGTGGGAGCAGTGGGGATCTGGAAGCTAACCTGGACGATCGGTTCTATGGGTAGAACGCGAACCCGATCTCTGTCGCGACGGCTTGTAGGCGACGGTCCCGGGTCCAGAACAATGTCCCTGGTCGCAGGAGACAAGAGGCGATGAGCACGGAATCTACATACCCGACTCCGCGTCCATAGAGGCGCCGCGCCTCGATCATCTGGCGGATCTCGGCAGGTTCAGGCACCGGGAGCATGGCAAGACCATCCAGAAATCCAAGGACCTTGTCTCGTCCCTTCAGGGACCCGAGTGCGATCTCCGCGATCACGAATGGGTGGCAAACGATCTCCTCAGCGAGGAGGAGCCGTTTTAGGTCGGGCTCACCCGCGCGCAAGTGATCGATCCATATCGACGTATCGGCAAGAATCACCCTTCCGGCCGCCGGCGCGGCGATGCTTCGAGTTCGGGCTCGGTTCCGCCAAGCTGTGCCAGTCTTCTCGCGCTCTCGCGTTCGATCAGCGCGGTCAACGCTTTGCGCAGCAGCGCGCCGCGTTCCTGAACGCCGGTGAGGGCGACAGCACGGTCGATAAGCTGGTCATCCAGCGTGACTGTGGTGCGCATTCCAGCCTCCGGTTTTGTATATGCATCAAATGATGCGATTTTCTGTGCGTGCAAGAGATTTCTCGGCAGGATCTGCGGCGGGATGCTGGCCCTCAGAGCCATCACTGATTCAGTCAATCGAGGTTTGGTCCCCTCCTCAGCCTCTTCCCATCAAGCATGGTGATGATGCGGTTGAGCGCGCCTGTTGAATTCTGAGGGGGGTTAGTATGGGTTAGATATAGGGTTACGCGAATCAGTGAGGCCGGCAAGGCACTGACAAAATGAAGAAAATCCGAGAAATTTCGGCCTCCCGGTGGGTAGAGTATCGAAGAACGGTGTGTAGACTATCGAGGAACGGTGTGTAGGATATCGAATAACGCCTGCCGGGGATTGCACCATCTCGTGCCTTCCGGTGTGCAGACTATCGAGGAATGCGCTACCGGTGTGTAGCGTATCGAATAACCCCTTGGGCAGAGGATCGAGACATGGCCCGACCCAAGCGACGGACCGCCCTTCTTCCGCAGCGGCATGACGAGCCCGACCTCTTCCTCTGCGATATCCTCGACGCCACCCCGAAGGGTGATCGCGCTTCGATGGAGCACCCGCTGTTTTCCCTTTCGGTCAAGAAGGACATGGCGCCGTTCGAATATACTCGCGGCCAGGCGGGCTTGCGGATCGTTCCTGCCGCCGAGGAAGGCCGGGCGAACATCTTCGACCGGGATATCCTCATCTACGTTCTCAGCCAGTTGATGGCGGCGAAGGAAGACCGGCGCCCCATCGGGCGGCGCGTGCGGATCTGTGCGCACGATCTGCTGAAGGCGACCAACCGGCACACCAGCGGGCAAGCCTACGCCACCCTGAGACGTGCTCTGACGCGCCTCCAGTACACGCAAATCCATACCAACATCCACGATCACGGGATTTCCGCCTGGCGGCAGATTTCCCTGATCACCGACGCGACCATCGTGAAGGAGGATGCGACCGGACGGATGCTGGATGTGGAACTCGAGCTTGGCGATTGGCTGGTGAAGGCTGTCGAGAACAACAATGTACTGACCCTCAGCCGCGAGTATTTTCAACTGCGCAAGCCGCTCGAGCGGCGGCTCTACGAGCTCGCCCGCAAACACTGCGGCCAGCAATCGGAATGGAGGATCGGTCTTTCAATCCTGAAGGACAAGTGCGGGTCGAATTCGAGCGACAAGGAATTCAAGAGGCTCGTCAAGAACATCTGCGACACCGATGCGCGCGAGCATCATATGCCGGACTATACCTTCGAGCTTGCTGCGGGGAACCTTGTTGTCCGCCCTCGCCCCGAGCTGACTCTGGCGCTGGGTGGCGAGCGCCGGCCCGCCTTGTCGTTCAGCGATCTTCCGGTCAGTCCTGATGCGCTCGAGAAAGGGCGCGCGCTGGCGCGAGGGTGGGACATCCATGCGCTGCAGCAGGAATGGCGCTGCTGGGTGAGTGAGAAGGGGATCAGCGTGAACAACATGGACGCGCATTTCCTAGACTTCTGTCGCAAGCGCGGTCCGTTCGATACCGCTCACTTCTGACATTCATCCAGGCTCCTGGTACCTTGTGATACCTTGAAATACCCATGGCAGGCCATGGCAGGCCAACTGCATGAATTAGTTTCGTTCGCATGGCATGGCATGGCAGTGAATGGTATGGCGATCGTGGCCATGGTTGAACCTGCCGTGGCCTGTGACGGCTAGGGTTTCCTTAACATGCCAATGGTAGGCATCTGCCTCCCCAGGCGAGATCAGAAGGACCGTCCCGATGCCGGTTATCTCCTTCGCGTCCTCCAAAGGCGGCGCGGGCAAGACCACCTCTGCCATTGTCCTCGCCAGCGAGCTTGCCGAGGGCACCGACGTGGTTCTCATCGACGCCGACCCCGCGCGCCGGCTGACGCGCTGGTCGAAGCTCGCACCGCCCCCCAAGCGTGTTCACGTTGTCACCAGCGGGGGCGAGCGCGCGGTCCAGGACGAGATCGCCGCGGCCCGGCGCCGGGCCAGCTTCGTGCTCATCGATCTCGAGGGCGCGGCATCCCGGCTGAACTCGTTCGCGATCTGCGAATCCGATCTCGTCATCGTGCCGACGGGGGACGAGCAGCAGGATGCCGACGAGGCGATCGAGACGCTTGCCCAGATCGCAATGGAGGGCCGGGCCCGGCGGCGCGATATCGCGGCGGCCGTGCTCTTCACGCGCACCAACGCTGCGGTGAAGAGCAAGCTCGAGAAGCACATCAACGGGGAGCTGCGCGCGGCGGTGCGCACGTTCGGAACAGAGCTCAACCGCCGCACGGCCTTTTCCTCGCTGCACAATGCCGGGGGCGGCCTGCGCCAGTTGAACCCAGCCGACGTCAGCGGGATCGAGAAGGCGATAACCAACGCCGAGGCCTTTACGGCCGAAGTCGTCGACATGCTGGAGGAGACGCGCCATGCCGCGATCGCTTGACCTCAACCGCCTGAAGCAGTTCGAGCCGAGGGAGGAGGCGACCGTGTCGCCGCCTGACGTGGAGCGCTGGCCTAGCCGCGAACCCGTTCGGGACGGGCAGATCAGCATCAAGGCCCCGACGGACGTGATCACGCGGTTCCGCCGTCTGTGCAAGGACGACCGGCGCACTTACGCGGACATGCTGGAGATCCTCATGAACGCCTATGAGCGCGATACCTGACCTGAACCCACAGATCGACGCTATTCAGATGGAATAGGTATCTTCGCCGAAACGCGTTCGGAGCGCACGGCAGGCCGGGCGCCTCTGGTCATCCCGATCATTGGCCCGGATGACCTGATGGTCCCACTACCGTCCGGCCTCGCAAGGAAGGACCTAATACCGGCAACCGCTAGGGTTACCGATCAGGCTGGACGGTTTCATCTTGGCGATCGCGTCGATCTCGCCTTCTTGCAGCACCGCTCCCACAGTCCCGAAGACTGCCGCCATCGTATATCACGCTCTCTTACCTAAGATTGCAACGGGCTGGCTCCAAATCGATCATCTTCAACACCGTCATCCGCCACCTCGACACCGAATCCATGAGGGAAGGACCGCCGGTGGGACTTCTCTAACTTGCTGAAGTGAGACATTACTAAATTGCTGTTACACACGTCGGTCGCGTAACGGGACGTTATGGAACCGCCCACTCACAACCTTGCTACTCTGAAGCGATCGTTCCGACAGCGAAGCGAATCCATTCGGTATTCTCGTAAGATACGCACCGTGTGTTAGGCTGTGCTTCAACGACCTTGACAGCACGTCCGCAACGTAGAACCATTAACGCCGATTTAAGATTTGATAGAACGCAGGCGGAGCCACATGAGACAGTTTCACTGCATACTACTACTATTACTTTTCCTTCTTCCATCACCGGCACTTTCGCAGAGCTATGACGGCTGTGGGAAACAATTCCCATCGACCGATGAGGCGCAATTGAATTGCCTAAACGGCATAAAAGAGCTGCTAGCGAGCATCGATTCTATTGAGAGAGCCCTAATACTCCAGATTAGTTCTATAAATCAGGACACCTCAGACTTGTCCGCCCTCACCTCAGGCGGGCACTTTCCTGTCGATGACAGAGAGGCCCAATCTAAAATTGACCGTCTCCGTGTTTTGCTTGAAGGGCAGAGCGATATTCTGACTAGATTTGCAGAACAAGTGAAGTTGAGCAGCGATACAAATCACGAAAATATCCGTGATATTGAGTCGTTGATTATTGATCAGCGCGATCAGATGATTCGTCTTTTAGCGGAGGTGGGCGCATTCAATAGCAGCCTCTCTGACGAGATAGACAGACTAGTTGCTGTTGTATCTAATCAAACAGACGCGATTTCATCGATATCAAGCAAATTTGAGGTTTTGCTGCAACCTGTAACGTTTATCTCTACGATAATACCTCTTGATCAAGTTAGTGGATGCACGGAATCCTCGATCGAGGATGTGAAAAATAAATGTTTGTCGGCCAAATTAGAGCAGATATCGAATGATTTTTGCTCGACGCAACCCAATTCGACAGCAAATTTTCGGATTATTACGCTCATAAACCGTGCTGTTATAAGCTGTTCTATCCATCGATAGTAAATACCTTCCATTAATAAGGATTTAGTTATGTCAAATCAATCGGCAATGAACGGTCTTATCGGGAAGATATATGAAATTTTAACCGCTGCTGACCAGGTTAACGCAAATCCAGTGCAGAGGAAATTCTCTACTAGTAGTCATAAGCCCTTCATATCATTTTGTAACCCGGGTATTCCTTTAGATGATCTCGATTTTGGCAACATGGAGACGCTTGACCAAGTTCGACGAGCCTCTTTCTTTTCGCAGTTTGTGAATTCTACGCCTAGCCCGACAGGGACATGGCAGCTGACCTCGACGAAAACCTGGGACATATACAATTTAGCTCTCCGCAAGGTACGCCTCCCGCTCCCTTCTCTTTCAGAGGCGGAAGAGCAGATGCTTAAGAGAGCGGAAGAATTCGTCAGAGAGGATGTCGAATTTACGGATCCATTCACATTAGAAAAAAAGAAAGAAGTTCGTCCATCGGTTCAATCTGAGCAGTATGACCGATTATTTTCGCAATATGCGGCGCGATTACGTATACTAAACAACACTAGAATCACTGCAATAACGAATCCAACACCGGAAAACGTTCTTGAAATGACCAATAATGGGCCGATTTACGAGGCTCAAGCATTGAATGCGTACTCTCAATGGGGATCGTTAGGTTATCGTGATTACGTAAATCAAGCGCGCGGGATCATCGCAAACTTTACCGGCCGGAGTTCATTTGCGTTATATGAGAGGATGCGGGCGCAATTCGACGGAGCGCGTAGGCTGGATCAATTCCAAACAGGCTTTTACCCAACGTTCGTTTACCCCGCGAATATTCTTTCTTCAGTTTTTGATGATGCCTGGACGAAATTTTCATTTGCAGAATCCGAGATAAGCACATTTGAAAGTAAAGAATCAACAAGTTGGGGTGGAGGCGTCAGCGGTGGCTTTGGTCTGTGGTCCTTTGGTGCCGGCGCGAACTATTCGGAAACCAAAACCTACAATCGATCGGATATAAGTCAGTTCGGTGTAGAGGCTGATCTAATTCAACTTCCAATTCTCCGTGGATGGCTTAACGGGTGGATCTTCAGTAGTCGAGGTTGGAAAGGCGTAGATGAGTTGAACCAAGATGGCAGCATCTCTAGTGGGGATTATCCATTAGATGGCTTCATGCCGGTACTGCCAACGTCAATGATCGTTGCAAGAAATGTAAAAGTTCATGCAAACATGGAGCACGAGGAAAACCGAACCTTCAGATCAGAGCTGAACACAAGCGCGCGTGTTGGTTGGGGGCCGTTTTCCTTAAGGGGCAATTACTCACACAGTCAATCATCAGCTTCGCATGATTATCAGAGCGACGCGAGTGGGGTCGTCTCGCGCGGGGCGCAAATCATCGCATTCGTCTGCGATGTACTTCCGACGTCACCAAATCCCGATCCCGATATCGATTTCCCTCTCGAGCTAGAGCGCCTTCAGCGTGTGGCTGAAATGTCCCCTGATTTCGCGGAGGCAGCACAGAGTATCGATTGGTTACGGGGGTAGTGTCATAGTTTGATGAAAAAGATGCGGCGCCAATTAGTATTTATTTTAATTGTGATATCTCATGTTTTCATAACGACCGCGGCTAAGAGCGAATTTAGAAGGGATTTTTCGTCAAGAGCGAAAATTGGCACGATAGCTTTTGTCTTTGATTCTGCG
Organism: Acuticoccus sp. MNP-M23; assembly: GCF_031195445.1. Taxonomy (NCBI): domain Bacteria; kingdom Pseudomonadati; phylum Pseudomonadota; class Alphaproteobacteria; order Hyphomicrobiales; family Amorphaceae; genus Acuticoccus; species Acuticoccus sp. MNP-M23. Next base: position 7,914 of record NZ_CP133483.1, on the reverse strand, counting down.
CTTCTTGATGCAACAGCGCGCAAAGAAATTCGACGTATAGCGGCGGAAATTGGCCGCTTAAATAGTACAAATAGTTCTGTTGTTGTAGTGGGCCATGCGGATAGTGTGGGCGCCGAGGGGTACAATCGCGAATTGTCTGCAAGACGAGCTCAAGCGGTAGCTCAAGAGCTAAAATCTCTTCGTGAAGCTGAGATATCCGTCGAATGGGAGGGGGAAAGCCGGTTAGCGGACCCCAACCAACCGGGCGCGGAGGAGAATAGACGCGTCGATATTTTTCTTGAGTGCGGGTTCGAGAAGCAGTCAGGCTTTTGCTCCTGCCATCCGCAGACAGAGATATCGCCAATTTCTGTTAGGCCACAGCCGGAATTAATAGTGCAGAAGTGGATGGTATCAGCAATTATCCACGAGGATACGATCTCGGGATGTATGGGCGGCCTAGTTTTAGAGACGCGCTTTATTGACGTGCAGAAGAGTCAAGAGGAGAAAGATATAAGAGTATTAAGTAGTAATGCAGGGGCGGGGTCGGCACTAAAAATATGGGGAGGTCAAGTTTCGAATGGTGACGAGCTGATTGTAAGTCTATTGAACACCGGTAGACAGTGTGGAATTGGTGTATCGTTCAGCGACTATGCGACGTTTGAGGTAGAGGCATCCCTCGTCGGAGATGAGTTGATCCCACTTGTAACAGCGGGCGCAGCAATGATGGATGTATCCTCGTCAGAAAGCTATAGGTTTAGGGCGTCGGTAGGTGGATGTGCACTTGAAATGTCACTTCAGCTGGAGCGCATTACGCCGATTCCGAAGCCATTTTGAGTGATACGGCTGCTCGTGGCCGGCCGCCGAAAGCTACTGCAGTCGAGCCAGGATGGCCCGCAGTGCTGACAATGCCTGCGAAATCACGATCATTTAATCAATAATCTCCGGGCCACTGCCGGACGTTCCATGTGACATTATGCATATGATAATATCCTTTATCCGATGATTCGGATCGGTTATCATCAACCCGATGACGACCGTTCCCACCACCACCACCACCACCATCGCGATCCCCTCGCCCGATACCGGCCCGGCGCTCCCGATCCTGTTCGCCCCCGCCAATGAACGGGCCCGAACCCGCTTCCTCGAATTCTTCGCCGTCCACATCCGCAACCCGAATACGCGCCGCTCCTACATGCGCAGCGCCGCGGAGTTCTCGGCCTGGTGCGAGATCCGAGGGGTGACGTCGCTTGCGACCGTGCAGCCCATCCATGTGGCCGCCTGGATCGAGGAACTCGGCACCACCCACAGCGTCCCGACCGTGAAGCAGCGCCTCGCTGGCATCCGCGCCCTGTTCGACTGGCTGGTGATCGGCCAGGTGATGCCGACCAACCCGGCCTCATCGGTGCGCGGCCCGCGCCACATCGTGCGCCGGGGCAAGACGCCGGTGCTCGATCCCGCCGAGGCGCGCCAGCTTCTGGATGCGATCGACGTGTCGAAGCCGGTGGGACTTCGCGACCGGGCGCTGATCGGGCTGATGGTCTACTCGTTCGCCCGCGTCGGCGCGGCGCTGTCGCTAAAGGTCGAGGATCTTTACACCCAGAACCGGCGGCTCTGGGTGCGGCTCCACGAAAAGGGCGGCAAGCGGCACGAGGTGCCCTGCCACCACACGCTGGAAGTCTACATTCACGACTACATGGACGGGTGCTCCCTGTGGGAGGATCGCAAGGGCTACGTGTTCCGCACCATCGACCGGAACACCAAAACCCTGTCGGACCGGCCGATGCCCCAGGCCAACGTCTGGCAGATGATCCGGCGGCGGGCGCGTCAGGCCGAGATCGAGACCTTGATCGGCTGTCACACGTTCCGGGCTACCGGCATCACGGCCTACCTCAAGAACGATGGGGCGCTCGAGAAGGCGGCCCAGATGGCCAGCCATGCCTCGACCCGCACCACGCAGCTCTATGATCGGCGGGCCGACGAGGTCAGTTTGGACGAGGTTGAGCGCATTCTGATTTGAACACGCTTGTCTGCGCGAGCGTAGCTACGCCGTCTGAAGAAATTAGGTGCTGGGAAAAGAGTGCCCTGTTGAGGCCTCTACGGTGCAGGAGCTACGCTGCGACGATCCCGCCTGGATCTGCCAATAGCAATTACAGTGCAATAAACCCTTAGGTGTGAAGGTGAAGAGTCCAAAGCCCAAATCCACTGAGGGTCACATCCGGCGGACCACAGAGAGGCTAATTAGATCAAGAAAGCGGGTCGCCGACCACGGTGAGGTATTCACCCCTTCCTGGTTGGTCGAAGAGATGCTTGACCTGGTCGGCGGAGAGGCCGAGCGCATTGACGCCCGCTTCTTTGAGCCCGCCTGCGGGAGCGGGAATTTCCTCGTCCCGGTCTTGCAGCGCAAACTGGCGGCCGTCGAAGCGAAGTTTGGCCGGTCCGAGTTCGAGAAGCGGCACTACGCCCTCCTGGCGCTGATGTGCTGCTACGGCATCGAGCTGCTGCCAGATAACCTCGCCGAATGCCGGGCGAACCTGCTCGAATTGTTCGCCAACTACCTGCGGATCACCGCGGCCGATGACCTGTATCAGGCCGCGTTCTTCGTAATCTCGCTAAATCTAATCCATGGCGATGCCATGACGATGCGCGGCGTAGACGAGTTGCCGATACACTTCGTCGAATGGGGCTACCTCGGAAGGGGTAAGTTTCAACGGCGCGATTTCAGATTGGACGTCCTGATCGGCATGGCAGCTTTCAGCGCCGAAGGCTCGTTATTCGCGCACCTTGGCAAGGATGAACTTTTCACGCCTATGAGAACATATCCTCCGATGACAGCGCGTGATTTAGCGGGCTTCGCCAGTGGCGGCGTCGGAGATGCTGCGTGACCGAGCAGGCAGGATTCATGCTGCACGGGCGAAATCCGGACGTTCTGACCTGCATTGCCAACCTCTCCAATGACGAGGTGTTCACGCCGCCGGAGTTCGCCAACCGTATGCTCGACACACTGGCGGACGCCTGGGCCACAGGGAATGGCGGCGCAAACATCTGGGCGAGTAAGTCGGTAAAATTTTTAGACCCATTCACCAAGTCGGGGGTGTTCCTACGCGAGATCACGAAGCGACTTCAGGACGGGCTGAAGGATGACATTCCCGACCTGCAGCAGCGCGTCGATCATATCCTGACCAAGCAAGTGTTCGGGATCGGGATCACGCAGCTTACGGCCCTCCTCGCCCGCCGAAGCCTGTACTGCTCCAAGCACGCCATTGGTGAGCACTCGATCGCCAAGGGCTTCTCGGACGATGCCGGCAACATTTGGTTCGAGCGTGCTGAGCACACGTGGGTCAACGACAAGTGCAAATACTGCGGTGCTAGCAAGGGGACGCTCGACCGCGGCGAGGAAGCCGAGACCCACGCCTATGCCTTTATCCACACTGACGACATCAGGGCTCGGATCGCCGGGATGTTCGGAGACGACATGCAATTCGACGTGATCATCGGAAACCCACCATATCAGCTGGCTAGCGATGGTGGGACGCGCGATAAGCCCATTTACCAGCACTTCGTACAGCAGGCGAAAGGGTTGGAACCGCGCTATTTATGCATGGTTATTCCATCTCGCTGGATGGCAGCAGGCTTGGGGCTAGCAGAATTTCGATCTGAGATGCTGTCCGATGACCGCATTCGAACTCTCGTCGATTTTCCAGCATCAACAGATGTATTTCCCGGTGTTAAGCTTATGGGTGGCGCTTGTTTCTTCCTGTGGGATCGGGACAACCCCGGCTTATGCAGGACTATTTTGTCAAGGAGTGGTCAGAAAGATATTTATGACGAGAGGCGTCTAGACGAATACGATATACTTGTTCGAGATAGCAGAGCCCTAAGTATAATTAAAAAGGTAATGTCTAAAAATGAACAGTCTATTGTAGGATTGCTGTCTGCAGATAAAGAATTTGGTCTTACAAGTAATTTTTCTGATTATAAGAAGTTTGAGTTTGATGGATCGATCCCGCTGTATGCTTATCAAGGAGCCAAGCGCATAGTTGTGTGGGTTAGCAGGGATAATATAAATAAAAGCCAAAATTTGATTGATACTTGGAAGGTTCTTATACCCGCAGCTGGTTTTGAGTCGCAAATATCACCGACGCCGGTGCTTAGTTCATTGAGGCGCGCTACAAATCCATCCGTATGCACTCAGACATATTTGTTTCTTCCGGCAAGATCAGAAGAAGAAGCAAGTAGTATGGAAAGTTACGTTAGGACCCGAATATTTAGGTATATGGTCTGGCTTCGAAAGGTCAGCCAACATGCCACGCGCGCGACATATACATGGGTGCCCGTTCAGGAATGGAATAGGAATTGGTCTGACGAGGAACTGTACGAAAAATACGATCTTGATGCCGAAGAGATCGCATTAATCGAAGGTATCATTCGCCCTCTGGAATCGAACGGTGGATAGACCAACCATCGACGATATCCTTGCGCCCAAGCCTGAGGCGCGGCTTCGCATCTACGCTTGGACCCCAAATGACCCGCCTCCGGCTTACAAGGGGCTGATCAAGGTCGGGCAGACAACGAAGCCGGACGTCAACGACCGCATTCGCGAGTCCCAAGGTCAAATGCAGCAGGCCTATACGCTGCATGTCGACAACTTCGCCGAGCGCGAAGACGGCACGGCGTTCCGTGACGGCGACGTGCGTCGACGCCTGATCGAAAAGGGCTTCGAGAACATCGTGGTCGGTGCATCTCGCGAGTGGATGCGCGCAGCCCCAAACGACGTACAGACCGCGATCGCCGAGCTTCGAAACGGACTACGACTGAGCGGCACGCATCACGAGACCTTTCCCATGCGCGACGAGCAGGCGCGCGCGGTCGAGCAGACATACGTCTACTACCAATCCCGCTGGGAGCAGGACGCCGACGCCGTCCCTCGCTTCCTGTGGAACGCGAAGATGCGGTTCGGCAAGACCTTCACCTCTTACCAGCTCGCCAAGAAGATGGGCGCGAAGCGCGTCCTCGTCTTGACCTTCAAGCCAGCGGTCGAGGATGCTTGGCGGACCGACTTGGAATCCCACGTCGATTTCGACGGCTGGCAGTACCTTTCCCGCAGCTCCGGGCGGGACCCCACCCAGATCGAAACGGATAAGCCCGTCGTCTACTTCGGTTCGTTCCAGGACCTTCTCGGGCGTGAGGCAACCGGCGCCATTAAATCCAAGAACGAGTGGCTTCACTCGATCAACTGGGACCTCGTCGTCTTCGACGAGTACCATTTCGGCGCGTGGCGCGAGACCGCCAAGGAGCTGTTCGAGGGCGAGGACGACAAGGTCGCCAAGAAGGAGGAGAAGGCCGAGTACGGCGACGGGCTGAGCCAAGTGAACGAGGACATCGGCGAGTTGTCTGAAAGCGAGGCCGACTTCCTTCCCATCACCACGCGCGCTTACCTCTACCTCTCCGGCACACCGTTCAAAGCGTTGGCGACCGGCGAGTTCATCGAAGAACAAATCTTCAACTGGACCTACACCGACGAGCAGCGAGCCAAGGCGGTGTTTGCCACCACCCATCCGGGCGAGCGCAACCCCTACGGTGCGCTGCCGCAGATGCGCTTGCTGACCTACCAGATGCCGGACGAACTGCTGGCCGTCGCCAGCGGGGGGGAGTTCGACGAGTTCGACCTCAATGCATTCTTCGCAGCTTCCGGAACGGGCGATGAAACGTCCTTCGAGCACAAGGACGACGTTCAGAAATGGCTCGACATTATTCGCGGCCAGCACATGCCGCAGTCGGCCGCCAGCCTGAAGACGGGCACGAGGCCGCCGTTCCCCTATTCGGATGTCCGCCTGCTGCCGTATCTCCAGCACTCCTTCTGGTTTTTGCCCAACGTCGCTGCATGCCATGCGATGGCGAACCTTCTGGCGGAGCGGCAGAACACGTTCTGGCACGATTACAAGGTGATCGTCGCCGCCGGTGCCGATGCCGGCGTGGGCTTGGAAGCCCTCCCCCCGGTCCGCAAAGCGATCGGCGCAGGATTCGAGACGAAGAGTATCACCCTCTCGTGCGGGAAGCTGACGACCGGCGTAACCGTGGCGCAGTGGTCTTCGATCCTGATGTTGCGCAACCTGAAGTCGCCAGAGACCTACTTTCAGGCGGCCTTCCGAGTGCAGTCGCCATGGTCGATCAAGAACCCGAACGGAAACGACCCGAACGCGGAGGAGGTTCTCAAGCCGATCTGCTTTGTGTTCGACTTCGCGCCGACGCGAGCGTTACGCCAACTATCTGAGTACGGCATCGGCCTCTCCCCGGGCGATCCGAACCCGGAGAACGCCGTGCGCGAGCTGGTCTCGTTCCTCCCGGTGTTGGCCTATGACGGGGCCAACATGACGCAGATCGATGCCGGCGGCATCCTCGACATCGCCATGGCTGGCACATCGGCCACGTTGCTCGCCCGTAAGTGGGAGTCGGCACTTCTGGTGAACGTCGATAACGACACCCTGCGCCGCGTGTTCGACAACGAGGAGGCCATGGCGGCCGTCGAGCGCATCGAAGGGTGGCGCGCCCTAGGTGACAATGTCATCGAGACGATCATTAACAAGAGCGAGAAAGTTAAAGACCTCAAGAAAAAGTCGAAAGACGAATCGCTCACCGCGGATGAAAAAAAGGAGCTTACGGCGGAGGAAAAGGAGTACAAATCAAAGCGAAAGCTAGTCCAAGAGAAGCTTATTAAGTTCGCCACCCGGATCCCGGCGTTCATGTATCTCACTGATTTTCGCGAGAATACGCTTCAGGACGTCATTACGAAGCTGGAGCCTGAGCTGTTCAGGACTGTAACTGGACTGTCTGTTGCGGATTTCCACCTGCTCGTGCGCCTGAAGGTGTTCAACACCGAGCGGATGAACGAGGCCGTTTTCGCCTTCCGCCGCTACGAGGACGCCTCCCTTCGCTACACTGGCATCGAGAGCCATCCGGGCCTCACGCACATCGGCCTGTACGATACGGTCGTAGCGCGTGAGTGATAGGGCCACGACGCGTCACCTCCCAAAAACCGTCGAGGCTGTTGAAAAACACCGTCCGTCGGGCCGCTTATTGGCGGTTTCTGTCTGCCGGCACCGTCCTCTCGGTGCGCGAGCGTTGCCGGGTGCTCTTCCGGTAGGCCCCAGGGTCACGCTGCTACCATTCCAATCCTCGGTCCCCCTGTGGCGAGGAGCTTCGTCATCCGCTTCAGGTTCTGCGCCGTGGCCGCGAGCACGAATTGCTCGTCGGCGCCGCGCAGGCCGCGGAGCCGAAGGCGATGGAGACCATCGTTGTGCTTTACGCAGGCGAACAGCCGCTCGATGCGTTTGCGCAGCCGCATGGAGTGTCCGAACACCTCCGTGGCTTCACGGGCCTGAACCTTCACCCGCACATCCTGATGAAGCGATCGGCTGATGGCCCGCGTCGAGCTCGTCGTGCAGCGCGCCTTGATCGGGCATCCCCTGCAGTCGCTGAGGCGGCTTCGGTAGGCGGTCGTCCCGCTGCGCCTTGCTTCTCCGCTGGCGTCGCCGACACGCCGCAATACGTTGCCCTCCGGGCACACGTAGCGGTCGTCTGCCGCGTCGTAACAGAACTCGGCATGGGTCATTCGCCCGGCGGTCTGGTGCGTGCGATCGATGACGGGGACATGCGCCTCGATCCCGCGCTCCTCGACCCACGCCAGAAACGGCCCCGATCCGTAGGCCTTGTCCGCCGTGAGTATCTCGGGGACCGCACTGTGCCGAACGCGCAGCCGCTCGACCATCCGGCGGGCGGCTTCCGGCTCGTCGGCGAAGCGCTCCGGTGCCGCCTGGACGCCCAGAACGACCCCTGATCCGGTGTCGACAAGCGCGTTCATGCGTCAAGCGAACCGCGCCTTGCCGTGCTTGCGGCTGAGGGCGGCAGCCGGGTCGGTCAACGACACGCGCTTGGCCG
>NZ_CP133482.1 GCF_031195445.1 Acuticoccus sp. MNP-M23 | reverse complement strand
GCGGTCTCCGGCGTCCTCGCCCCGGCAAATTTCGACAATTTTGTGGGGAGCGCCGGTGCATCCGGCAACGGCGGCGACGTGAACGTTACGGTCAACGGCGCCATCGACGTCTCAGGTGCGGGCGCGCACGGAGTATTTGCCCAGTCCGCGTCCGGTGCTTCGAGCGGGGACACCAGCGGCGACGTCACGCTCAAGGTCAACGCCGACATTGCAGCTAGCGGCAGCAGGGGGCGTGCGGTCCTCGTCCAGAGCGCCTCCGCCGTGGAGAGCGTCGCCCCAGGGCGCGCGGCGGCCGCGATCGGCGCTGCGCCGGTCAATGCCGGCAACGGCATCATCACCATCGATGTGGCCAGCGGCGCCACGATGTCCACCGGCACCAGCGGTTACGAAACCATCGGCCTGCGGGGCGGCCGCGCCAATATCATCAACAATGCGGGGACCATAGAGCAGGGCAACGCCGCGGCGTTCGCGATCCGCAGCGATGGCACGGCCGGTCTCACCGTCAACAACACCGGCACCATCGTGGGTGGCATCAACGCGCCGTTCACCACCTTCAACAACGAGGTTGGCGGCACCTACCGGCTTGTCGGGACGGCCAACGATCTCGGCACCAGCGGGGGCAGTTTCGTCAATGCGGGCACGCTTCTGGTCGGGACCGACGATGCGCCCCGCGCTTCGTTGACCACAGGCAGCTTCGTGCAGACGGCAACAGGCACCTACGCGCTCGACCTCGACTTTCCGCGCAACAGCAGTCTGCTCATACTCGACACTGTCACCACCGCAACGTTCGCAGGCAGCGTCACGCCCACGCCCGTGTCCGGTACGCCGCGGGACGGCGAAACCGGGTCCTTCCGGATCATCGAGGCCAATCTCGGTGTCGATGCCAGCGCGCTCACCGTGGCAGACACCGCGACGGTGGATTATTCGATCCTGAGCCCGTTCTCCCAGTCGGTCGCGCTCGGCTACAAGGTCGACTACACCCCATGGGACGGGCCGTGGCGTTCGGGGATCCCGCGAAGTGTGCTTGGCCGCATCGATGCCAACCATACCGCCTTCGGGGAGCATGTAGACAGGCTGATCGGCGCACGGCGGAGCTTCCAGAATGCCGATTTTTTGCAGGATCTGGTGCTGTATCTGCTGCAGGTGGAGACGGTCGGTGAACTCGTCTCGATCTACGACACCTATGCGCCGGGCGAGCTCTTTGCGGCGGACGATGCCGCTTTGAACGCCTCGCGACGCTTTTCCTCCGAGCTCGGGCTCTGCCCCGACGTGGCGGCGGGCAAGACCGCGGTGATCACAAACGGCGAGAGCTGCGCCATGGCCAAGCTCTACGGTGTCGCCGCCGACCGTGACGAAGGCGGGCTCGTCAGCCCCTATGACGAGCGGGCATTCGGTATCTTCGCGGGGGCCGAGCGCGGCTTCGGCAATGGCTGGTCCGCAGGCGGTGCGGTGAGTTACGAACGCTCCGGCATCGAGGCCAGCCGCTACGACGGGGACGCGAACCGCTTCCATGTGGGCGCCACGGTGGCGCGGGCATTCGGCGCCACCGAGCTGAGGGCAAAGGTCTCCGGCGGGCTCGGCAACATTGACTTCGAGCGCACCGTCTTGACCCCCAGCGGACCGCGCACGGTGGGTGCCGACCCGATGAACGGGTGGCTGGCGACCCACGCAAGGCTCGCCCACACTTTTGGCGCGGCGGGCGTTTTCAGCGTCACGCCGTCGGTGACGGTCGGCGCCGAGTACCAGCACCAGGCAGCATTCAGCGAGCGCGGCGCCGGTGCCTGGGGGCTCGACGTTGATCCGTTCAACGCCACCTATTTCACGCTGAACCCGGAGGTCGAGGCGAACGCGCATTTCGGTATGTGGGGTGCCGTATTCGAAGCCTCGGCGCGGGGCGGGGCGCTGTTCATCGCCGGCGGCACGCAGCGCGAGCGCGAGGTGAGGCTCGCCGGAGCCGGCGGCATCGGACCGTCATTCACGGTTGCGGACAAGGCCGACGACGTCTTTGCCACGCTGGGTGCGGCAATCTCCACCACCTTGAAGGACCGCTACACGCTGGAAGCCGGGGTCGATGCAACGTTCAGCAAGCACTATGGCGCCGTGACGGGCAGCGCGAGGCTCAGCATCAACTTCTGACGCCAGTCTCGGGGGCCGGACGCTCACCCGCCGGGCCGGGGAGCCGAAGGACGGACAATGCCATAAACGTGGTGGCAATCCCTCGGCCTCCGATCGCGCTGGGCTTTCTGCTTGGCCGGCTGCGGGGATCGGCACCCGTCCCGGCGCATCCGGGTCCCGACGCCCTTGCCCGCGCAAAAACGGCAACCGCGGGCACCCAATCTGTGAAGAGGTTCGCGCAGTCCAAGACGCCGGAAGCCATATCGCTCTCGGTGACAACATCAACGCCGTCGCATTAGGGCCGAACGCGCCAAATCCGGTTCATCAAAAACGTTCGTTTAAGATCCACTTCGTATCGCCACCTCGCGTCATAGCCCGACAGGCGACTCCCACCGCTTTCGATCCGACGACGCTACCGTCGCTTTCAATTCACTCAGGTTTCGCGCACTATTCCGCTCTCACACGGGCTGCAGGACAGGCCTTTAAGTAGCTTCAACCAGTGCGCCGGCGACGCAATTCCGACAAACGAGTATCGGCGTGGGTCTCGGGAGCGTTAGCGAGGAGATCCAGCACCTCTTCGGTCTTGTATGGCCAGAGCGTCGAGTCTTCGCCTAGAACCGCCCAGAGAACGTCAAGCGTGGCAGCGGGATAGACCTGGGCCGGATCCTTCTCGGCCTCCGAGCGGCGCATGAACCCCGGCAGCATGCCGCCCCGCACCGGAACTAGTCGCGGGAGTATGGCCTGCGCGACTTCCGGGAAGAGGTCGCCACTTGCCAGAGCGAGGCGAATAAGGCGCCTCGAAATCTCTGGCGTCCGCAAGGCGCGGTGAATCGGCCAGACGTCGGTGAGGAATGGAATGAGGCGCGCGCGCCACTCGCCTTCTGGGTCCGCAGACCAACGTTCTAACTGCCACAGGATCTGCGCGCGCAGGTCGTCGTCGCCCTCAACGAGGATCTCGCGCAGCTCGGCGCTCGTTACGAGCTGCTCGGACGGATCAGCATTAGGATCACCGCACCACCCGACTAGAAGGAATCGGGCGATTACACTCGCTTCGGCGCGTCGTCGAAGCGGTGACATCGCGCGAGTGAGCAGGCCTGGCTTCAGGCGCTCGTACATCGCTCGGCTTGGAGTATGCGCAGCCCAGAGGATGCCGTCCCACAATGCATCTCCGTCCTCGCCTACATCGTCCGCCACCGCAAGCAGATGGGCGGTGGTCCAGTTGGGTTCGATCGCGAACAACCACTGGATCTGGGACCCGAGCATGACGAGAGCATGGCGTCTCATGTCGCCTGGTAGCGCGAGCAGCTGCTCGTACCGGCGCTTCCAGTGTTCCGGGAAACCCTGGCCCAGCTTGAGCCCGCTTGTCGACGGATCCTTCCTGAGGACGTCGGCGAGTTTTCCAACGGGCGCGTTCAACGCATCATTTGCCCAGCTACTATCGATCCGGTGTGTGCGGTCGTCATGGCGCAGCGGCAGCGCGGCAATGAGTGGGTTCCACAGATGGTCAAGCGCCGACGCAAACTCACCGAACAGGCGCTGGTCCAGCCCCTGCAGCCATTCGGCGACGGGATAAGCAATGCTGCTGAGGTCAGCAGGCGGTAGTGAAGAAAGGCGGCCGCCGATCGCGCGGACGAGCCGCGCGGAATCGGTCTTTCGCTTCTCAGCGTGGAGGAAGGTGGACCAGAAGGAGACAGGTACGTCGCCTCTACGCGCCGCATTTGTGAGGGCCGCGAGCGCGCGGGCGGGTTTATCCTCCGAAAGCCCGCCGAACGGGTGGCGCTCGACATACTCGACGAGGTCCAACTGGCCTAAGTGTGTGGCGCGCTCGAGAATTTCACCGATTGGTACTTGGTCGAGGCCGCGTAGCTGTGCATCGGTGCCGATCCGCCTCACAACCGGAGCATTTGATGCCGCCGCTTCCTCGCCGGAATGCTCGGACCAGCCTTCGGCGATCGGACGAAGCGCGGCTATCTCAGCCTCCACGTCGAACGAGAATTCGAGCCCTTGGCTTGCCAGCCAGTAAATCCGGTCGAGGCGGGAGTGCGCCTCAGCCTCAGCGCGTGCCTTGCCGACTAGTGTGGTGCCCAGCCAGGGAAAGCTTGTGGTGCGGAGGCGCTGTTCGAACCGCTCCCGCTCTTCCTTCGAGAAGTCGGGCCAGCGGTCGCGGATCGCATACAAAAGGTCGCGCTGGTGGTTAGAGCCCCAGAAAATTCTGTCGGGGAAGCCGAGCAGGATGTCCGCTGCGTGTCTAGCGGAGATGATTGATTTGCTGGCCGCCCAGATGCGGAGGCGGCCGAAAATTTCATGGTCATCGGCCCGCCATTGAGCGATCTCACCGCGGGCGCGATCGGGCGCAATCACCACCAGCCGCTCCATAAGCTGGAGGAACAGCGCGACCGGTCCGGTTACGCCATAGCTGTCGTAGGCGATCGGAGGGGCACCATCGTCCGGCCGCGTGGTCTGGATATAGAAATAGTGAGCGCCGGGGATCTCCGCTTCGAGCGAGCGAGCGAGGTCGAGATTTTCGCGGAAGCGCGATACCGCATATGCAAGGTGCTCTTCGGGGATATTCAGCAGTTCGTAGGGGTGAGGGTAGTCGACGTCGTAGGAGACAACTGGATTGGGACGATTTTCGGCAGTCAATGACAGGGGATGCGAAGTATCAAATTTGCGATCGACCGTCAGGCGCGGTCGAAATAAGGCGGCATATTTGCGCATCAGCGCTTCAGACCAACCGTCGCGCGCTGCGATATCGCTGATTTTGAAAAGGGCGTCGTCAGGATTTTCGCGATGGTCTTTCCAGCTCGCGATGAGTAATTGCCAACCGACGCGGATGTCGTCGGACCAGCGATCAGGATCCTGCCTGAGCGAGCTCTCGATCATATCCACAACGGCGGGATGGAGCGGCCCGCGCGCGGCCGCCCACCATAAAGCGACTGGCTGATGAGCGATGCGGTGGAACCAGATTCCTAAATGGCTGAGGCGGGTGGAGAGCGGCCGGACGAGGGCCGACCCTTCGCCGCAAAAATCCCCACTGCCGGGCTCTTGAGTATCCTCCTGATCGTAGTTGGCCTGCGCGAAGGCGTTCCATGACTCTTCGGGCACCGTGCGATCGTGAAAGGCGTCATCCTCGTCGATCGGCTGCGGGGGTGTGTCGAAGTCCAGCGACAAGTTCTCATAGGGATCGAGCCGATCGACTGATTGCCCGTATGGTTCGACCAACTTCGGTTTCTCGAAGCGCTGGCGCGGATCGAGCGCGAGCAGCCACGATGCCGGAAGCGGTGTCTCGGATTTGCTAGCGCGCCGGGCGCCTTGGCGGGTAGAGAGCACATGGGCGATCTGGCCGCGCACATGCGGGTCTAACGATGCGGGCCCGGCGGTTGCCGTATCGAGCAGCCGAGCGTACCAGCCATCGACGTCCCGCGCGCGGTCCGCCCAAGCTTCGAGGCTATCCCACAGCGGATCATAGCCCTCACTGTTGTCGAAGGAGATCGCTCGAACGCCGCGATGCTCCCAAAGTGCGGCATCGTCGGCGTTGTGGCCCGCTTGGAATGCGAACAGTCGGCTGCGGTTGCCGGCATGTAGATTCAGCGCTTCTAGCAGATATTGGACCGGTGGATCGTCGGCGCCGTAGCCGACAAAAACAACCTGAAAGCGCGCGAGCAGCGACTGCATGAAGCTGGTCGCCCAGCCGTCGGACAAATAGGCGCGGCCGAAGTCGGCGCTGGAGATGATGAATTCTTCATCGGAAGGCTGCGAGTACTCCGCGTCGACGCGCCCATGGAGATGCACGATCCCGCCGAAGCCGGCGCTGCGAGGGTCAGGCAGGCGAGGCGGTCCGAAGCAATTCACGTCGGGAGCAGCCGCTTCGAACAACAGGTCGAAATTGGTGGTGACCAGCCTAACCGTGCCGTCGCGGCCTCGGGATAGGTCGATTAGGGTCCGGTGCGCACTGAGTTCGGGGCCCTCCTTGGCAGGCTTTATCGCGCGCGCAACAGCGTTCTGGACATCGCGTTGCTCGAATTCGCGTTCGAGGAGGCTAAAAATGCGATCGGTGGCGATAAGCCCCCCAACGCCGTCGATGGGGTCGAGATCCTTGATCCGACCGAACAGCTTGCGAGCGACGCTCTTATTGCTGGCGCCGAGGAGATCGATGACGTCGCCGCCGAGTTTGAGAAAATCGGGCAGACCGGCGTAGTGACGGGAGACGCCTGCGCCGCAGAAAAAGATGACGTCACCTGCATCGCGCGCGGTCAGGAGATCATCGGGGATCGAAGGGCCATTGGCGATGAAACGCATGCGCGCACAGTCTAGCTCAGACCGGCTGGGTTCGCAGCAGCCGTGGCGCATTTACTCTCCTGCGGGATGTCTTCTGAGCTTGCTGCCATGGAAGCTCTTCGCGGGGATATTTCTGCTGCCTAAGAGAGGTCGGAGAATGCAGATCAGATCGTTGCGATATAGCATGTTGTCTCAAAAACCGTCGATAATTTGAGGGCAAGCCAGCTGGTCTAAACGGCCCCTCACCTTTATCGGTTGGCGATCTCATCAAGTGACACCTCACCAAGCCCCGTCCGGCCGAGTGTGACTGGGCTGCACGCGACATGAGAGTACGCTCTCTGCGGTCGAGGCAATGTCAGAAGTCTTCGAAGAAGGCACTGGCATTTGCCCCCGCCCCTCTATACGTAGGTACATCTCTACATTGAGGTGAGCTTATGTCGATCACGACCCTGACAAGCCGCGAGCTCAACCAGGACGTCGGGCGCGCCAAGAAGGCCGCCCGCGAGGGGCCGGTGTTCATCACCGATCGCGGCCGGCCGGCCCATGTCCTGATGACGATCGAAGATTATCAGCGCCTTGCCGGCGGGCGGCAGAGCCTTGTCGAGGCGCTCGCAATGCCCGGCCTCGCCGAGATCGATTTCGCGCCCGGTCAAGTGACCCTTGTGAGCCGGCCCGCCGAGCTCGACTGATGTTCCTTCTCGACACCAATGTTGTCTCCGAATTGCGCAAGGCCGGAGACGGAAGGGCCGACACAAACGTGACGGCCTGGTGTGCTGCGCAGGATGCAGCAGTGTTCTACATCTCCGCCCTCACCTTGATGGAGGTCGAAATCGGCGTCTTGCGGGTGGCACGGCGCGATGCGGCGCAGGGCGCACGGCTGCGCCGATGGATGGACGATCATGTCGTGCCGGCGTTCGCCTCGCGCACGCTTCCCATCGATGCCCCGGTGGCCCTGCAATGCGCGCGCCTTCACGTGCCCGATCCACGTGCCGAACGCGACGCGCTGATCGCGGCCACGGCAATGGTTCACAAGATGACCGTGGTCACGCGCAACGTTGCCGACTTTGCCGCGACCGGCGTGCCGCTGATCGATCCGTGGTCAGCCTGAGTTCACCGGATTTATCGGAGCACCGGGTAATGTCGAATATCCGGTAAGTTTACTGATCGTTCGCAGGTTTGCGCGATCATCGCCTTCGCCGAAACACGGGAGAAGGCGCAATGCCCACCATCGTCATCGCCTCGCCGAAAGGCGGCGCGGGGAAATCGACCACGGCCGTCCTCCTGGGGACAGAGCTTGCAAGAGCCGGCGCCGATGTCGCCATGCTGGACGGCGATCCCAACGGATCGCTGACCCTGTGGGCCGAGCGCGGGCCGGTCCCGGCACGCATCACGCTTCACAACGCCATCACCGAGCAGAACATCGTGCGCACCATCCGGGCGCTCGATGCCGACGGATCGGTCGTCATCGTCGACCTGGAGGGGGTCGCCTCGCGTCTCGTCAGCCGTGCCATCAGCCAGGCGGACCTGGTGCTGACGCCGATGCGGGCCACAACGCTCGACGCCACCATCGGCGCCCGCGCGCTTCAGCTGGTGGCAGAGGAGGAGGAGACGCTCGGCCGGTCGATCCGCCACGCGGTGGTATTCACCATGACGCGGGCGATCCGCTCCAAGCAGCACTCGGGCATCGAAGCCTCGCTGCGCGCACAGGGGATCGATGTCATCACGCCGGCGCTGATGGAGCGGGCGGCCTTTTCCGCGCTGTTCGAATATGGCGGCGACCTTGCCACCCTCCCCGCTCAGGGCAACATGAAGGCGGCGCGCGAAAACGCATCTGACTTCGCAAGCGCGATCTACGCTCGCCTGACCGAGAAACGGGAGGCGGCATGAGCGAGAAAGCCTTTTCCATCGACCTTGGCCAGCTGAAGTCGCGCGCCAAGCCCGCCGACAAAGCCACCCTGGGGCAGGCCGACGAGGCGGGCGAGCGGCACGGCTTCATCGCCCGCGAGCCTGGCCGCAGGGGGCGCCGCCCCTCCCCCCGCACCGGTCAGGTCCACGCCAAGGTGCTCCCCCACATTGCGGATGCGATCGCCGACGAGGCCCGCCGCCGCGGCGTCACCCAGGGCGTGATCCTGGAGGAAGCGTTTGCGCTTTATGTGGCGCGCGGCGTCCACAAGCCTGATTTATCCGGTTGATTGTATAACCGGATAAATCGCCTGACCCGGTAATCGGCGACTATCCGGCAACTGATGAATGAATGGCCCGCTTCTGCCTTTCATTTATTGGAGGCGATATTTCCGGTTAGATTGAAAACCCGGTCTCCATGATAATCTGGTGAGTCTATTTATCCGGTCTGTCCGATCATCGGATTATCAGGCACTCATGGGGCACCGCGTCGTTCGTAGAAGGTCGCGCAGAAGCGGATGAAGGCGAGCTCCGGCTTGCGGGGCGGGGGCTTGGCCGAGTTTGCCAGCCAGTCGCGCCATTCCTGTTCGATGAAATAGGGGTCCCAGCCGGGAGCCGCCTCGCGTGCCTCGTCGTAGGTGTCGCCGTCGAAATGGATCGCCTTGATCCACTCGGGATAAGCATCGATGCGCTTCATCGTGTTGCGGTTGGTGACGACGAGCTGATCCTTCTTGTCGTCGAAGGTGAGGCGATAGTCGGGGATGTGGTCGTGGGTCGCGTCCTCGTCGGTGATCTTCGTCACCAGGCGGCGGAACTCCTTGTCAGTGGAGGCCGAGCCGCACTTGAGGCGCAGCTTGGGAAGACCGATCCGCCACTCCGACGCCTGACCGCAATGCTTGCGGGCAATTTCGTAGAGACGGCGTTCCAGTGGCTTGCGCAGGCGGAAATAGTTGCGGTGAAGGGTGAGGACCTCGCGTTCCTTGATGGCGTTGAACACCCAGTCCGACAGGCGCACCTCGATATCCTGCATGCGCCCGTCACGTCCCTCGCGCACGATGTCGGCGCTCTCCACGAGGCCGAAGATGCGCGTCTGCTCCACACCGCCCGTGACGATGTTGGTGGTGATGGTGGTGCCTCTCAGCCGTTCCAGGGCAGCAACGAACTGCTCATAACCGCGACCGTCGAGGCCGCGGTTGGTGGCGGCCAGAAAATCGCGAGCCTTGAAGCGCACTCTTTGCTCGATCGGGCGCCCTTCGTTATAGGCGGCAATCACTTGGCTGATGCAGAAGATGAGAATGTCGCGGTCATGGACCGTGGCAACCCCCTTCACCGAAGGGGTGATCTCGATGAACTTGTCACCGTTCTCGTAGCGCCTGATGCGCCGGTCAGGCTTGGTGGAGATGGAGAACACCGGGTGCTCCATCGCAGCCATGTCTGCCTTTGGCGCTGCATCGAAGATATCGCAAACAAAAAAGTCGCCCTGGCTCATTCGGTCAGGGAGGAGAGGCGCCCGTTCCACCGTGCTATCACCCACTGGCACTCTCCAAACGTGCTTTCACCCACCTTCTCCTCATGAACGTGCTATCACCCACCATTTGGCAGGAAACGTGTTATCACACACCTAACGAGGAGAAACGTGCTTTTACACACCATTCCACGTGTATTTGCACACCGAGAAACGTGTATTTACCCACCAGGCTCGAAAAATTTCCCTTTGCATACAGCACCTTAAGTCGGTTTTTCTAAGCGTAACACTATATCTAACACCCATTTAACACAGTAGCTGCACGGCTTTGGCCACTCCCTGAAATCTGATCACACCCAGACAAACACTCCAGAACAAAAACTCCACCGCAGCTCTGGAGGGTTTATTGCTCGTGGATGGCGTCCACGACTGCACCCGTACTCTATGCGTTCAGTGCTACGCTGCTCGTATGTTCAATGAACCTGCTTCAGTTGTTCGACGAGGCCCGGTAGGGTCCCATCACCTCAACATTGAGGACGTGAGGGGCATTGAACAGCTCGATGCGATTGCGCAGGAAAAGAACATACCTCTGAATTGGATGCTCACCATCCGCGTACCGGGCTACCTCTGCGGGGCAGAGGGCAAGAGGTACATCAACAATGTCACCCGAACACTCTACCAAACTTTGAAAAGACGCGGAGTTCCAGTCATTGCTGCCACTGTTTACGAACAGAAACGGAACTCGAAGGATCTTCACGCCCATGTTCTGGTCCACGTACCGCACCACTGCGTCGACCTGATTGAGAAGCGGCAGAACCCGCCCGAGCTGCATGTTCGACGAACCGACGAAAACGCCGTCAGGTACGTCACGAAAGAGCGCTGGGCGCGTCCTTCTGGCCAAGGCTATTTCTACGAAAAAGGGGACTACATCCCGGGACCCCGCGTTTTGTTCACGAAAAAGGCCTCTGCCCTTCTTCGTGGGGAACCGCTCTGTGTTCCACGGCGGGCGCCATCTGACGCATCGCGACAGATTGGCGGGCGGGTTTCTCCAACCGCCCTCCGCGCAAAGCTGAAGTCCGTCCGCACGGAACACCGTCTCACGCAGGAGAAGTTCTACGGCCTGATCGGTGTCAGCCGTGCCCACGGAGCCAATGTCGAAGCCGGCCGCTGTCGGTTCTCCCGAACCGTGACGCAGGAAGCGCTTCGGGTCGTGCAGGAACTTGGCAAAAACAAACCACGAAACCGAATAAAACGCCGCGTTGCCACATGATTTCGGAAACTTCGAGAAGACCGGCATGAGAGGTTCTGGAGGCGGGCGGCCGGTTTTAAGGGCAACGCTGGAGAACGGCTTGCCACTCGACCTCGACAAGTTGGTCCGCGATGGACTCGTGCGTCCCGGGGGCTGGCGCGGATCGTTGCATTGGCGCGCCGTGCAGACCCGCGAGGAGCGAGCATCTGCCGACTATACTGCACACCTGGACGCAGAAACCGGGACTGGCACGTTCGAACTTCGCTACCGTCTGACCGATCACCGCGACAACCGCCACGACATTCACCAGAGGATCGAGCTGGAGGGATGCCCCCAACGCTTCGGCGGGTGGCGATGGCATTTTCGCTGTCCGGCAACAGGGAGGCGCTGCCGCAAGCTCTATCTACTGCCAGGGGGCCACTACTTCGCAGCGAGGCAGGCGTGGAATGCACGCTATCGATCCCAGCAGCAGGCACCGTACGATCGAGCCATCGATCAGGCACACAAGCTGCGCCGTCGGCTCGGTGCGCCCACGCCGATCGGTGACTTCGTCCCCAAGCCGCGTGGCATGCACGGGCACACGTTCGAACGACACCTCGCTCGGCTTGAGAGATACGAGAAGGCTTGCGACGCGCACCTTACCGGTTTCGTCGAGCGTCTGATGCGCTAACCGCCGCACTCTCAATCCGCAGGTCCACGACCCACCGCCCTGTGCACTGGCACCAACAATCAGTCCACACGCGACCCCATTCTGGAATGGCCCTAGGAGGCCGTAGGAAGACGCCACAAGGCCTGTTCTGGAATTTATGAGGGAGAGGTGCCAAGGCAGCACCATTGCCTCTCTACGATGCTTGTAAGGCTTCCCTGCGAAGCTCAGCGTCAAGCTTGAGGTCGTGTCGGTATCGAACGCGAGGCAGACAGGCGGAAAGACCCAAGTGTCACGCAAGCCAACAGTGGACGCCAAGCCAGTCGTTTTCACTTGCGCCACACCAGCGCGATGAGGGTCCAGCAGCGTTGGAACGGCAAGAGGCAAAGCGCGAGGCGGCGCAACCTGATCAAACCTCAAACAGGGCCCGGTCTCCGCTACGCGCCAAAGCAATAATGATGCTGGGACAGGGAGTTAGTGGCCATTTCGGTAGCAGTACGCGCGCGCGTGCGCGCGAGGCCCTTCCTCACCCTTCCCCTTTTGCGGCATGGAATCGTGCGACGGCACCGCGTCGGGCTTCCTGTCCGGCGCAATAGCGTCCGGCGGTAACGGGCGATTTCCATCGGCCGGCGGTCATGACTTCGGGGAGGGATGCGCCGAACTCGGCAAGGTCTGCGGCGGCGCCGACGCGGGCCGAGTGGCCGCTGATGCCAACATCCATACCGGCCCGGGCCGCCATGCGCTTGAAGGCGGCAGCGATGGCGCGCGGCGCCAGGCGGCCCCCGATATTGCCGTGGCGATCGACACATCGGAACAGGGCGCCTTCGGCAATCCCGGCTGCGGCCGTCCACGCCTGGGCCGCGGCCACCGCGGCGGGGCTCACATAGACGATGACCCCTTCGCCCAGCGTATCGGTCTTGGACGATGCGACGAAGGCGAGGCCGCTGCCATCGCTCTGGCGGGTCACGTCACCGACGTTGAGGGCGGACACCTCGGAGATCCGTGCCAGCATGTCCCGTGCGATGAGGATGAGGGCGGCATCGCGCAGACCGATGGTGCTGGCTGGAAGATGCGTAACGATGCGCCGTGCATCGTAATAGGTGATGGGCTTTGCCTGTCGCTGGCGCGACCCGATGCGGCGGGCGACGGCTTTCAGCCGCAGCGTTACGGTGTCGGTCTTGGTCGGGTCGGGGAGCCCGGCTGCGCGGTGCATCCTTGCCAGGGTGGCGATGCGGCGGCGGATGGAGGCCACCTTGTTGCCTCTGGCTGCCATGGCCTCGATCCATGCGGCAATGGCATCGGGCGATGCGGGAAGCGGGGTCGTGCCGGTTTCAGAACACCAGGCCGACCACAGGCGGCTGTCGGCCTCCCATGCCTTCAAGGTGTTTTGCGAATAGGCGCCGCTTGCGAGGGCTTCGTGCCGGCGCAGGTTGGCGAGCGCCTCGCGCACCCGATCGGCCGGATCGCCGAGGGTGGTGAGGGCGCTTCCTGACGGGTTCGTTGGTATCGGCATTGGCAAAACCCCTGTGGCCGCTCCGATGCATGCCCTGACCGCGTATAATGTCAATTATAGGCACCCAGAAACCGCCAATCGTATCCGCTCCAAAACCCCGTGAAGGGGAGCAACGGCATCGGCCACCCCATCGCGACCCTCCCGTCCGGCGAAAGCCGCAGCGCAGAGCGCAACCGGCCAATCCGGACGAATTTCTTCAAAGGCGCGGTCTGTGACACGGGTCACGTGCAGATAACGAACCCGTCATAATCTTCAATGCATCGGCAACGGGCCGGAACCTGAAACAAATATTGCAAGCACCTGGATTGATACGACCATGAATTTTAAAAAACCATTGTCGCTGCTTCCACTGCAATTGCGATTTCTACAACAGCCATCGCAGCGCCGACCGCCGCTCAAGCGACTCCATTCAGCGCCCTGAAGAGCGCCGAGATCGAGACCGGCGCCAGTGCCATCGACAAGGTCGGCCGCCGCGGCAATCGCCACCGCCGCCCACATCGCGGTCACCGGGGCCGCCACTTCAACAAGGGCGCAGCCGCCGCCATCGGTTTCGGGGCCTTCGCCCTCGGCGCGGCCCTTGCCGCCAACGCTGCTCCTCAGCGGGTCTACTGCCGCGACGTCCGCTCCGAGCGCTGGAGCCCCCGCCGCCAAGCCTACGTCATCCGCGTCGAGCGTGTTTGCGACTGACACCGACCCGGTTCCAAAGGAGGAATTTTCGCGGGGACCCTTTTTGTAACGATATGTTTTTGAAGAGATTTTATTATCGAAGTCAGCCCGCCTCGCTTTCAGAGGCGGGCTTTTTCGTGGCCTGATGCCCTGCGCAAGCATTCGTCTGTCTTGCCCGCTTTGCAGATCAATTGATCGGCTCGATCTACACAGCCGAACCACGGCGGCCAATCCTGTCAGCGGTGAGCCAGTCCGGCCACAAGCCCGCACTTTCAAAACCGTAAAGTACTGCGGCTATAACCACGATAACCAGCGCGATAATCACGAATTGCCGCGAAGGCAGCCGGCGAAGCCAGTACGCCATCCTGAACAGCAAGTGTTCCATCAGGTGATCCTTGCAGCATCAGAAATACGGTCGATGAAAGTCGTGATGTCCAGTTGCAGGCCGTCAGAACGCAAACCCAGACCGCCACCGCTCCGGTCCAGAACCACCACACAACAACACATCCATCCATGAACGGCCGTGAAATGCGCCGGCTGAGGAGTTGCAGCTTGTAAAAACGGAGGCTAACAATTTGGCAAGACGAAATGCATAGCTGCAATGCATTTTTATTATAACAGAAGGGAGGACCTCCAAATGAAGTTCAGAACAATGGCGCTCGTAGCTGGTTCTGCGGCCGCGCTCTTCTCCGCGAGCGCGTTCTCCGCGCCCGATGCCGAGGCGCGCGTGCTGAAAGTGCAGACAAGTTCTAACGCCAGCCATTTCTCGCTGCGCTATCTTCAGGACGAATGGCTGCCGAAACTCGCGGCAATGACCGATGGCGAGGTCGAGATCGAGCTTCTGCCCATCGAGTCGGTGGTCGGCCGCCGGGACACGCCCGACGCGGTGCAGAACGGCATTTTGGACGGCGACTACACCGCCGTCGCCTACTTCGCCGGCATCGACCCAGGCTTTGCGCTGATGGGTGACCTCATCGCCGGCTACGACCGCCCCGAGCAGCTCTGGAATTTCTGCCAGCGCGAAGGTGGCAAGGAAATCCTACAGAAGCTCTACGACGAGCACTTCCCCGGCGTCCACGTGGTCGCGTGCGGCACCTACAACCGTGAAGCATTCGTCTCAACCGTCCCGATTGAAGGTGTGTCCGACCTCGAAGGTCTCAAGATCCGTGCGCCGGAAGGCATGGCGGCGGACGTCTTCCGCCGCGCCGGGGCCTCGCCGGTGGCGCTGCCGTCATCGGAAACCTACGGTGCGCTCGAGCGGGGCGTGATCGATGCCGCCGACAACTCCGCGTACGTGAACAACGACGCCAATGGTATGCACAAGATCGCGAAATATCCGCTCTATCCCGGCATTCACTCCATGCCGTTCCTGCAGCTCACCTTCAATCAGAATACCTGGGACTCGCTCACACAAGCGCAGCAGACGATCATCGAGGTTTGGTGGGAGGCGGCTCTCATGGACGTGACCCGCGAGGTGCGCCAGCAGGACATCACGCTCGTTGCGCGTGACCGCGCGGACTCCGACCTTACGATCATCGACTGGAGCCAGGACGAGCGCGACAAGCTGCGCGAAATTGCCGTCGACAGCTGGAAGGCCTTCGCCAAGGGCTCGCCGCTGGCCGAAGAAGCCTACAACGCGCACATCGCCTACATGAAGAAGGCTGGAATGCTGAGCCAGGACTTCGACGCCAGCCTCAACTAGGCGTGCGAAGGCCCGTGGCGACGCCGCGGGCTACCATCTCGAGCGCACGGCGCATGGTTGCGCGGGGCGCTCTGTTCAGAGCCGCATTGCCTCAAGCAACGCGAACGACCTCACAGGCTGCGCGCGTGATCGCGGGCCGGCGAAGGGCTGACCGATGACCACCCAAACCAACAACAAGTTCGATGACGCGCCGCTCGACGTTGCGGGGGGAGCACCCGATGAGGGCCAGGACCTCGCCGTTCGGAACTACACGCCGATAGACCATGTCAGCCATTTTACCGGGATAGCCGTATCGGTCTTCTACCTTTTTGCCGTCGGCATCACGCTTTGGGAGATCTTTGCCCGCTATGTGATGAACGCGCCCACGCTGTGGGCTTTCGAGGTCGTGCTTGTGCTCGTCGGCGCCGCCTGGATGTTGTCGTCCGGCATCATCACGTTGAAGGGCCGCCACATCGCGATCACGGTGCTGCATTCGGCGGTGTCGCCGAAGGCGCGCTACTGGCTCGACCTCTTCGCTATGATAGTCGGGATCATCGCGCTTTATCTTCTTCTCTCGGACGCGGCGCTGCGCGGCTACAACGCCCTCCTGAAGGTCGAGCGAATGGGTTCGCCCTTCAACTCGCCGCTGCCGTTGATGATGAAGATGCTGCTGGCGCTCGGCGCGTTCCTTTATCTCGCGCAGCTCACGGTAAACCTTCACCGCCACGTTGCGAGCCGTGCCGCCAAGTTCGCCGTTCAGCTCCTTGCGCTCTTCATGGTCGTCTACTTCGGCACCCAGGCGCTCGCGACATTCCTTGGCGAGACCGAAGGTTTCGGCCCCATGGTGACGGGGCTGCAGGGGGTGTTCACATCGGTCGGCGAGGCGCTTGATCCCCGTCAGGTGATCTCGATGCGCGAATACGGGCTCGGCACGGTCTCCGTCGTCATGGTGGTGCTGCTCATCGCCCTGATGGTGACCGGGATGCCGCTCGGCATCGTGACGTTGATCGTGTCGGTCATCATGGCGCTGCTGTTTTTCGGCCCGAACGGGCTATATCTTGTCGCGCAGAACGCTGTGAAGCTTCTCGAGAAATATCCGCTCGTGGCGGTCCCGTTCTTCGTGCTGATGGCCTCGATCCTCGAGCGGGCGGGCATTGCCGAAGACCTCTTCGATGCGATGAGCATATTTGCCGGAAACTTCCGCGGCGGCGTCGCGGTGCAGACGACGGTGGTCGCCGTGATCCTGGCTGCAATGTCGGGCGTGATGGGCGGAGAGATCGTGATGCTCGGCCTCGTCGCGCTGCCGCAGATGTTCCGCCTCGGTTACGACCGCAAGCTCACCATCGGCCTCATATGCGCGGCCGGGGCACTCGCGACCCTGATACCACCGTCGATCATCATGATCGTCTACGGCCTGTCGGCAGAAGTGGGCATCGGCGATCTCTTCATGGCTGGCGCGATGCCGGGCCTTATGCTCGCAGTCTTCTACGCCTCGTACGTCCTGGTTCGGGTCAACATCAATCCGAAGCTCGCACCGACTGCCGCGGAAGTCGCTGCAATGACTGGCGAATCGCGCAAGCTCTCGCCCGCCCGTCTTTCCGCGGTGTTCCTTTGCATCCTCCTGATCGCTGCCGTCATGGGCTCGATCTACGGCGGCGTCACGTCCGTCACCGAGGCGGCGGGCGTGGGCGTTGCGGGTGCGCTGTTCGTCGCCGCGGTTCGCAACGAATTCAAGTGGAAGGTCATCACCGCAGCGCTCGCCGGTACCATGACCACGGTCGGCACGATCATCTGGCTGATCCTCGGCGCGGTCTCTTTCGTTGGCATCTTCAACCTTGTGGGCGGTGCAAGGTTCATGGAATCGCTCTTCCTCGACCTTGGCCTGCCGCCCATCGGCGTCATCCTCGCCATGATGGCGATCCTGGTGGTCCTTGGTACCTTCATGGAGTGGATCGCGATCGTATTCATCACGGTTCCGGTGTTTGCGCCCGTGGTGGAAGGGCTTGCACCCGAACTGGGCCTCACGGTCGATCAGGCGAAGATATGGTTCGGGATCCTGTTCGTGATGAACATCCAGATCTATTTTCTTTCACCGCCCTTTGGTCCAGCGTGTTTCTGGCTGAAATCGGTCGCCCCGAAGGACGTCACACTGCAGGAGATTTACCTGGCGGTGCTGCCCTTCATCGCGCTCCAGATCGTCGGTCTCGTTCTGGTGCTCTTCATTCCGCAGATCGCCCTGTGGCTCCCCGAGCTTTTGTCATGACCAGGAGATACTCATGATTGGACGCGATAGCCGCGAAGATCTCGACCGCTACGGCCTGGCGCCCTGGATTGGCGGCGTCGTGCTTGCCGTGGCGCTGATCTTCCTGATGTTCGAGTATGCTCTGCCTATCGGCTGAGCAACCCGATCACCGCCATTATGAAGCCATCTGTGTTGCCGTGGATCAATGGGCCAAGACTTTGTTCTGGAGCAGCGATGCGTGGCGCCGCATTACATTCATGGCAGATCTTGCTTTCTCATCTTCAGCACCGTCATCCGCCACCTCGGCCCCGAATCCACGAAGGGAGGATCGCCGGTGGGACATCTCTAATTTGCTGAGGTGGGACATTACTAAATGGCTGTTACAAACGCCGGTCGCGTAACGGGAAGATTATGGAACCTGTCGGATAGCGGCTTAGTGAACCTTTTGGCCGGTTGCGATTGCGAAATGGTGCGTGCGGTGGTGATCCTGGGACGCCATCAGCCCGTAAAATCCGAGCGCCTGGATTTGCGCGATCGTCGCCGCATCAGCCGCGGTCACGATGAGGGCGATATCATCCCCCTGCGCTTCAGCGCGCACCGTCCAACGCGGGTCGGCTGCAAGCTGGGCTGCGTGCGCCGGAATCATGCGCCGCAGCGTCGCGCGCGTCGCCTCGTCGCCCGTCACGACGGACCGCAGCCCATCCGACAGCTTCTCGTCCCGCACCACCGTGTCGGTCACGAGGCGATCCATGTCGATGAGGTGATCGCGGAGCGCCGTGATGTCGACAGTGCCCCAGTCGGTCCGGGGGTCAGCCTCAAGCAAGGCGACGATTTCCGAGAGGGCTGCGAACGCACCCTGGCCGGGTTCCGTCGGGGCAGACGCCGCCGGCGGCACGAAGTCGGGGTTCATGTGCGCTGAATGCTGATGCGGGGTGGCGCCAACATGCTGCGCGGCTGCTGCAAGTGGGGCAATCGTCAGAATGGCTGCGAAAATTTGCATGCGCATGTGGGTCCCTCCAGGCGGTTCTCGAAGGTTGTTGTCGCATGGCCCCGCGGGATGGCGCATGATCGCGATCATGTTCAGCGCCCTTGCACATCAATCGTCCGAACGGTCTTTCCCGGCTGGCGCGATCATCTTCCGGCAGGAGGAGACGGTTCGGCGCGTCTTCTGGGTCGTCAGCGGAATGGTGCATCTGGAACGACATACGCCGGCGGGGCGGTGCATCGTGCTGCAGCGCGCCGGGCCTGA
Source organism: Acuticoccus sp. MNP-M23 (assembly GCF_031195445.1). NCBI lineage: Bacteria > Pseudomonadati > Pseudomonadota > Alphaproteobacteria > Hyphomicrobiales > Amorphaceae > Acuticoccus > Acuticoccus sp. MNP-M23. The sequence continues at coordinate 31,651 of NZ_CP133482.1, read as the reverse complement.
AGACAGGCTTGCGGAGGCATCGCTGTTCGCAGACCGCTACCACTGCGATGCGGTCGCGGCGAGCGCTTGCACGGTCCGGTCGCTGCACCGCGACCACGTGCTCGCATATCTTCAGAACCATACGGCCGCGGCGTTGGAACTTCTGGAGAGCGCGTCGCGCGAGGTGCAGCACCTGCGGGGACGGATCGAGGTTGCAGCACTGCCGCGGGTTGCGGATCGTCTGGACGCGTGGCTGGCGCTGCGCGGCGAGCGGGGCACCAGGACGTGGAGAGAGGTTGCGACCATGATCGATGTGAGCCCCGAAGCGCTCTACCGGGAGCTGTCTCGCCGCAAGAGGACGCTTCAGCGCGCCGGTTCCGCGGGCGGGCAATCCGGCTCCTGATTGCCGCACGCGTGGTCACACTGGCGACAACGGCGTCGCGGGGTAGCCGGCCGCGGTCAGTGCCGCCTGCACCTTCGCCGTCTCTGCCCGGCTGTCGAGGACGATCTGGCGTGCCTCGTTGTCGAAGGCGATCTTTGCATCGGGATCGATTGCGTGGATCGTCTTCCTGACCGTCGCCCGGCAGCCGCCGCAGTGCATGCCGGGAATGTGGAATGTCGTCATTGGATTCTCCATGCGGGTTTCCCTACAGATCAACGCGGCGCAGCCGAAGCGCGTTGGAAATGACCGAGACCGAGGACAGGCTCATCGCGGCCGCGGCAATCATCGGGGAGAGCAAAAGCCCCGTGAAGGGATAGAGCAGCCCGGCCGCGATGGGCACGCCGACCGCATTGTAGGCGAAGGCGAAGAACAGGTTCTGCCTGATGTTGCGCAGCGTGGCGCGCGCCAGCTTTCGCGCCCGCACGATGCCCATCAGATCGCCGCCCAGAAGCGTGATGCCGGCGCTTTCCATGGCAACATCGGCCCCGGTGCCCATTGCAATGCCGACGTCGGCCGCCGCGAGAGCCGGTGCGTCGTTCACGCCGTCCCCTGCCATGGCGATCCGGTGGCCGCTATCGCGCAACTGGTCGATCAGCGTTTTCTTGTCCTCCGGAAGGACCCCGGCGCGCACCTCGTCGATCCCCAGTTCTCCTGCGACTGCCTTTGCGGTGCGCTCGTTGTCGCCCGTTGCCATGATGACGCGCAGCCCCTGGCCGTGAAGTTCCCTGATCGCCTGCGCTGCCCCCTCCTTGATCGGATCGGCCACCGCCACGATGCCGACGAGCGTCCCGTCGACCGCGACGAACATTGCCGTCTTGCCCTCGCCGCGCAGGACGTCTGCCCTTGCTTCGGCCTCGGTCGTGCCTAGCCCCAGATCCTGCATCATCGCGGTGTTGCCGAGTGCGACGGAACGCCCGTTGATCCGGCCGCGTACGCCCTTGCCGGTGACAGCCTCGAAATCCGCAGCGTCTTGCCGGGCAGCGCCCGCGGCCTCGGCGCCTTCAACGATCGCCTCGGCAAGCGGATGTTCCGAGCCGCGCTCGAGCGCAGCGGCCAGCGACAGGATTTCGGCCGCGGCACGATCGCCAAGGGCCACGGTATCGGTCAGCTTCGGTTTCCCCATGGTCAGCGTGCCGGTCTTGTCCACGATCAGCGTGTCGACAGCGGCCATCCGTTCCAGCGCCTCGGCATCCTTGATCAGAACGCCAGCCTGCGCACCGCGCCCTGCCGCCGTGGTGATCGAGATCGGTGTGGCAAGGCCCAGCGCGCAGGGGCAGGCGATGATCAGCACGGACACCGCCGCAGCGATCGCGAAGACCAGCGCAGGTTCGGGCCCGACGATCAGCCACACCGCGAACGCGAAGATCGCCACCCCAACCACGGTCGGCACGAACACCGCCGACACCCGGTCGGCAAGCCCCTGGATCGGTGCGCGCGACCGCCGCGCGTTCGACACCATGTCCACGATCTGCGCCAGGACGGTATCGGCGCCGACCTTGCCCGCCTCCATCACGAGACTGCCGTTCTTGTTGATGGTGGCGCCGGTCACCACATCGCCCGGCCCCTTTTCGACAGGCATGGACTCGCCGGTCAGCATGCTTTCATCCAGCGAAGACCGTCCCTCGATCACGACACCGTCCACCGGGACCGCGTCGCCGGGGCGCACCCGGAGCCGGTCGCCCACCATGATGTTTTCCAGCGGCGCATCGTATTCCGTGCCGCCCGGCAGGATCCTGCGTGCGGTCTTGGGGGCGAGGTCCAGGAGGGCGCGGATTGCGTCTCCGGTCCGCTCTCGCGCGCGCAGTTCGAGCACCTGGCCGACAAACACCAGCGTCACGATCACGACGGCGGCCTCGAAATAGGTGCCGACCCCATGGCCCATCCGGTAAACCTCGGGGAAAAGGCCCGGCAGGAAGGTTGCCACGATCGAATAGAGGTAGGCGGCTGCCACGCCGAGACTGACCAGCGTCCACATGTTCGGCGAACGGTTCACGATCGAGTCCCAGCCGCGCTTGAAGAACGGCAGGGCCGCCCACAGCACGATCGGCGTTGCCAGCACGAACTCCAGATAGCTGGCCGTCCGGTGCCCCAGCCAATCGCGCGCCGGCAGGCCAACCAGCTCGCCCATCGTCAACACCATCAGCGGCACCGCGGCCGCTGCAGAGATCCACATCCGGCGCGTGAAATCGGTCAGCTCTTGGCTGGGCTCGGCCGAGGGCACCATCGGCTCCAGTGCCATGCCGCAGATCGGACAGGAGCCGGGCGCATCGCGGATGATTTCGGGGTGCATCGGGCAGGTGTACTGGACGTTCGCGGGGGCCGCCTTCTTGTGCCCGGCGGCGTGACCCGATGCGTAGAACCAGGGATCGTCCTTGAATTTGGTCTGGCACTTCTCGGAGCAGAAATGAAAGGTCTTGTCCTGGAACTCAGCGTGGCGCGTGTCAGGCCCCACCGCGACGGTCATGCCGCAAACCGGGTCTTTCACCGTTTCGGCGTTTTCTGGATCGGTTGACTGCGGGTGGTGATGATCGTGGTCCATATCCTGCCAACCTTCTTTCGATTTGTTTCAGCCAAGGCACCCGGAGAGCAGCAGTGGCAAGCCGTTCTTCGAAGCGCGATCGGGACCACAGCCCTCTGGTTGCCGATCCGTTTCGTGATTGCTGCCCGCCGAACCCATGCGGGCTGGCGGCGTGGCGACCGACGTCAGCGTCGCGGTGACGACGAGGATCACGGCGACCGTTGCCGCTTCCATTCGGATGGAGCGGATCAGCCGGGTCCGCGCGCGCTCCCGGCCTGCCGCCACTGCCGGCACGAGAGAGAGCTTGTTCAGCGCAGCAAGGCCAAGGAGCACCCCGACCACGCCCAGCTTGACGAGGAGGAGCCGCCCGTAGGCGCTGTCGAACAGGCCCGCGGGGCTGCGGACCAGAACCGCGGCAAATATTGCACCGGCCGCGGCCAGAACGGCGACGCCCCACAGGGCTGAGCGGCCGAACGCTTGCAGGAGCGCCGCAGCATCGCGCTGCGAGAAGCCGCGCGCTGCACCGATCAGTGGCGCGAACGAGCCGAACCAGACGCTCGCCATCATGAGGTGCAGGACAAGCACAGTCGCAAGGAGGAGCCGCGGCGCCTCGGTCGCGTGGCCGACGAACGTGTAGGACACCGCGGTCGCGAGCGCGCCGACCCCGATCAGCACCGCGCCGGGCCGGTGCCGGAACGCCATCAGACCGACCGCGACCGCGCCAAGCCCGGCAATGCGTGACGCGACCGCCGTACCCACGGCGCCTTCCCAGACAATCTGGAGCATCATCGGATCGGTCATGCCGGAAAGGCCCGTTCCGGACAGCCTCGCGGCACGCACGCCGAGGCCCAGCAGCGTGGCGACAATGCCCGCAACGGCGGCAATGGCGCCGAGCCGGGCCGTTCGCCGCATCACGCGGTTGACCGCAGACGGTTCGGTGCCGGGGTAGGCGCTCCTGCCCCAGGCAAGTAGGAAGAGGCCGCTGCCGGCGGCGAGAAGGCCGCCGGCGTACCCCAGCGCCCGCACCACGATCTCAAGGATCGTAAAGGCGCCGATGTCGCTCACGGCTCGATCTGGAAGTCGACCGTGCCTTCCATGATGTGCCCGTCCGCGCCCATCCCGCGCCATTCGATCTCGTAGGCCCCGGCACCCAACTCGCCTTCAGGGCGCGCTTCGAGCGTCGTCACCGGCTGCATGCCGTCGGTGCGTGCCAGCGGCACCTCGCCGGCAGGGCCGACGAGCTTGAGCACGGTGATCCGCATCGGGCCGCCGAAATTGAGACGCACCACCTCCGGCGGTGCGGACAATGTTTCACCATCCGCGGGTGCGCCGGGCCTGGCTTCGGAGTGCGCCAGGGCCAGGCCCGGCGCCATGACAACGGCGAGAAGAACGGCAAGCATCGTATGCTTCATGGTATTTCCTGAATGTGTTGAGAGAGTTCTATTCGATGTTGATGACCGCAAGATTGGCTCTTAGTAACGCACCGTTCCATGAAGATCGCGCTCGCCTAAGATATATTTAATTACGCCAAGATCGCTCGCAAACGGAGTAAAGAAATGTAGCTGACCAAGTTAGCACCATGAATCCTCCTAGTGACTGCATCATGCTGACCATTCGAATCGATCCATTTGTGTTAATTTCAGTATATCCAAGGGTCGAGAAATTTATACCAGAAAAATAAAATAGAGATTCCCAGTTTTCGTCGTGGGCTCCATCGAGCGCACCAAACGCCCCCGAATTCAGTAGTATTTTGTAGATCACGGCAAACGAAACTATCTCCAAAGTGTGCAGCGCTAGAAGTCCGACAAAAACGAGTATAATCGCCACTTGCGGACTGTTGTCAGATTTTGGGGTGAGAACGCGGATTGCCATCAGACCGTAGTGGTGCGCGACGCCCAAAGCGCTGACCAGGGCAAACCCTAGCAAGAGAGCCATTTCTTGAATTCCTTATAAGGGAAGGCATTTGTCCTCTAGCGAGGCGCGCAGGACATCCAAATGGCCATGGCCGTCACACTGGCGACAACGGCGTCGCGGGGTAGCCGGCCGCGGTCAGTGCCGCCTGCACCTTCGCCGTCTCTGCCCGGCTGTCGAGGACGATCTGGCGTGCCTCGTTGTCGAAGTCGATCTTTGCATCGGGATCGATTGCGTGGATCGTCTTCCTGACCGTCGCCCGGCAGCCGCCACAGTGCATGCCGGGAATGTGGAATGTCGTCATTGGAATCTCCATTCGGGTTTCCCTACAGATCAACGCGGCGCAACCGAAGCGCGTTGGAAATGACCGAGACCGAGGACAGGCTCATCGCAGCCGCTGCAATCATCGGGGAGAGCAAAAGCCCCGTGAAAGGATAGAGCAGCCCGGCCGCGATCGGCACGCCGACCGCGTTGTAGGCGAAGGCGAAGAACAGGTTCTGCTTGATGTTGCGCAGCGTGGCCCGCGCCAGCTTTCGCGCCCGCACGATGCCCATCAGATCGCCACCCAGAAGCGTGATGCCTGCGCTTTCCATGGCGACATCGGCCCCGGTGCCCATTGCGATGCCGACATCGGCGGCGGCCAGCGCGGGCGCATCGTTCACCCCGTCCCCCGCCATGGCGATCTTGTGGCCGTCGCGGCGCAACTGATCGATCAGGTCCTTCTTGGCCTCGGGCAGGATGCCAGCGCGGACCTCGTCGATGCCAAGCTTGCCCGCCACCGCCTGTGCCGTGCGCTCGTTGTCGCCGGTCGCCATGATGACTCGCAGCCCCTGGTTATGGAGTTCCCGGATCGCCTGTGCGGTGCTGTCCTTGATCGGGTCGGCCACGGCCACGATCCCAGCCAGCGCGCCATCGACCGCGATGAACATCGCCGTCTTGCCCTCGGCGCGCAGGGTGTCAGCCTGCGCCTCGGCCTCAGCCGTATCGAGCCCCATCTCCTGCATCATCGCCGTGTTGCCAAGCGTCACGGCGCGTCCGACGATCTGTCCCCGCACCCCCTTGCCGGTGACCGCCTCGAAATCCGTGGCCTCTTGCCGGGCAGCGCCCGCGGCTTCGGCCCCTTCCACGATCGCTTCGGCCAGAGGGTGCTCGGACCCGCGTTCCAGCGCAGCGGCCAGCGACAGCAGGTCGGCCTCGGGCACATCCCCCAGCGCCACGGTGTCAGTCAGCTTCGGCTTGCCCATGGTCAGGGTGCCGGTCTTGTCCACGATCAGCGTATCGACAGCCGCCATACGTTCCAGCGCCTCGGCATCCTTGATCAGCACACCCGCCTGTGCTCCGCGTCCCGCCGCCGTGGTGATCGAGATCGGCGTGGCCAGCCCGAGCGCGCAGGGACAGGCGATAATCAGCACCGAGACAGCCGAGGCGATGGCAAAGACCAGCGCAGGTTCTGGCCCAAAGATCATCCACACGACGAAGGCGAAGACCGCCACCGCGACCACCGTCGGCACGAACACCGCCGACACGCGGTCGGCCAGACCCTGGATCGGTGCGCGCGAGCGGCGCGCGTTCGACACCATGGTCACGATCTGTGCCAGCACTGTATCGGCCCCGACCTTGCCCGCCTCCATGACCAAGGAGCCGTTCTTGTTGATGGTGGCCCCGGTCACTGCGTCGCCGGGGCCTTTTTCGACCGGCATCGACTCGCCGGTGAGCATGCTTTCATCGAGAGATGAGCGCCCCTCGATCACCGTGCCGTCGACTGGCACCGCATCACCGGGGCGCACGCGGAGCCGGTCGCCCTCCATGATGTTCTCCAGCGGGGCGTCATATTCCGTGCCATCGGGCAGGATGCGCCGCGCGGTCTTCGGCGCGAGGTCCAGAAGCGCGCGGATCGCATCGCCGGTGCGTTCGCGTGCGCGCAATTCGAGAACCTGGCCAACGAAGACCAGCGCCACGATCACGACCGCCGCCTCGAAATAGGTGCCCACGCCATGGCCCATCCGGTACTGTTCCGGAAACACACCCGGCAGGAAGGTGGCGACGATCGAATAGAGATAGGCTGCCCCCACGCCGAGGCTGATCAGCGTCCACATGTTGGGGCTGCGGTTCACGATGGACTCCCAGCCGCGCCTGAAGAACGGCAGCGCCGCCCAGAGCACGATGGGTGTGGCCAGCAGGAACTCGAGATAGCTTGCGGTCTGGTGCCCGATCCAGTCGCGCACCGGCAGGGCGACCATCTCGCCCATCGTCAGCACGATCAGCGGCATCGCCGCAGCCGCCGAGATCCACATCCGCCGCGTGAAGTCGGTCAGCTCCTCGCTGGGCTCATCCGAAGGCACCATCGGCTCCAGCGCCATGCCGCAGATCGGGCAGGACCCCGGCGCGTCGCGGACGATCTCGGGATGCATCGGGCAGGTGTACTGGACGTTGGCCGGTGCGGCCTTCTTCTGCCCGGCGGCGCGACCCGAGGCATAGAACCACGGATCCGCCTTGAATTTCGTCTGGCACTTCTCCGAGCAGAAATGGAAGGTCTCGCTCTGGAATTCGGCGTGCCGCCCGTCGGGCTTTACCGTGACCGTCATCCCGCACACCGGGTCTTTTACCGTTTCGGCGCTTTCTGGATCGGTTGACTGCGGGTGGTGGTGATCGTGTTCCATGTCCTGCCAACCTTCTTTCGATTTGTTTCAGCCAAGGGATCCGGCGACCAGTCGTGGCAAGCTATTCTTCAATGGTGATTTTCCTCACTGATGCGATTGCGTGCGAGAAAGACCCACTCAAACAGGAACACTGCCGCCATGCCGACCAGCCCCACAACGACGATCAGCGGGTCGGACAGCCATTTCATCACTGCGAACGCGATCAGGACTACGGTATCGAGCGCGATCGCCGTCAACAGCACCCACCCTCGGGCGGTGATGTCGTGGCGGAGATTTTTGTAGACTCCACCGTGAATGATGATGTCCATTACGAGGTAAAAGAATGCTCCGAGTGAAGCGATACGGCTCAGATCAAAGAAAACCGTCAAAAATCCTGCGATGACGACGGTGTAGACTAGTGTGTGGTCCTTGATCGTGCCCGGCATACCAAAATGGCTGTGCGGGATCATCTTCATATCTGTCAGCATGGCCAGCATCCGCGATACCGCGAAGATACTTGCGATCAGCCCGGAGGCGGTGGCGACCAGAGCAAGCGCCACCGTGAGGTAGAAACCGGTCTTTCCGAGCGCGGGCTCGGCTGCTTCGGCGAGGGCATAATCCTTCGCTGCCACGATCCGGTCGAGCGAGAGACTGGAGCCTACGGCGAAGGCGACAAGGAGGTAGACGACCACGCAGATGGCAATCGATAGAACGATGGCTCGGCCCACATTGCGATGCGGGTTTGTAACTTCCGCACCGCTGTTTGTAATAGTCGTAAAGCCCTTGAAGGCCAGAATGGAAAGCGCAACAGAAGCCACGAAGCCGGTCGCGCCGGCATCCCCTCCAGTCGCCTCGAACGTGATCCCACTCGCCCAGAGCCCAGCCACGCCGAAAAGGGTGATGCCGCCGACCTTGAGCGCGGCCATAACGATGGACAGAAGTCCGACTGAGCGGCTTCCGGAAACGTTCACAAGATAGGCGATGACGATCAGCACGACGCCCAGAAGAGGGACAAGGAAACTCTCTGGATCGCCGCCGAAAGCCCGGAGTGTGTAAGCTCCGAACGTGCGCGCAACGAGACTTTCGCTGATAACCATCGACAGCGCCATAAGCAATGCCGCCCCAGCGGCCACCGTCGTCGGCCCGTACGCTTTCTTGAGTATCATCCCGACGCCGCCTGCAGACGGATAGGCGTTCGACATCTTGATGTACGTGTAGGCGCTGAACGCGGTCACAACCGCCCCCACGACGAACGAGAGCGGAAAGAGCGCCCCTGCAAGCTCAGCAATTTGGCCGGTCAGCGCGAAGATTCCCGCCCCAATCATCACCCCGGTGCCCATGGCCACCGCACCCGGCAATGTGATGCTGTCCTTCTTGTAGGCGCCTGCCATCAGTTTTCCTTTTTTACATATCAATCCATGGCGGCGGCAATGCGGTCATCGGGCCGAGCACGGCGCATATGGCGTGGCCCATGTCTCCGCTTGCAGCCTCGCGGCCGAGATGGGCAAGAAAGAAGCTGCCTCGCGTGGGCAGATTCCGTTAGATCGCCGCATCGATCAGGCTTGCCAGCGCAATTGCGATGCAAAGGCCGCATCGCAATTGCGCTGGTTTTGTCTCGCACAGATGTCAGCGCTCCAACGGCATAGGCTGTATTCGTTGGAATTGCCCTCGAGATAGTAATAATTCACGCCCCCTGGGGGGCTCGAGTTCATCTCCGAAATACAGCGATTAACTACCCATACGTTTCCAATTAATTGAATCAATAAAATCAATCATTTTTATGAATCTCAATTTGGGTGATGGCGCCATTAATTTCGAGATCAACGACAATATGATCTAAGTCATGCGGAACTATTTTTTCATACTGAACTGTTGCGACGAGATGGGACGTTGAGAAATCCAGTTTCTCGTCGTAGCGCACCAAGAGGCCAGGCCCCATTCGCTCGAGAGGAGCACCGCCAACAACGATGTCGGAGACGTTCCCGCCGACTGTGAGACCAGTCAGGCGAGCGGGCTGCGAACCGAAGTTTTCGAGAACGAACGAAACACGCCACAGGGATGGATTGTCAGTCGGACGAAGCATCACGTTGGTGATGTCAATACCGTCGCCGATTTTAGCGTTTGGCGGAAATCCGGCAGCTTGTAGGCCTGTAGTAGTGAGGATAATGGTCACTGCTACAAAAAATAGGGCCTTAATCATTCTACATGTTCCTTACGCAAGCAGTACAGCACGCTCTTGTTCGAGTTGACTAGCAAAAATTAATGAGTCGCGACTTCGGCGCAGCGGATAATTCTCGCCGGAGCTGATGGGCGCACCGCCTCAATGGCAATGCGCCCACCATCTTACTCTACCTCAGTGATGGTGAGCTTTCCTTTTACGCGGTCGGCAGTAAAGCTGATCGAGCGGCCAACACTCAGGCGGTCCATCATCGCGGGGTCTGCGACTTCGAAAACCATCGTCATAGCCGGCATTTCGAGGTTCTCAAGCGGGCCGTGTTTGACCGTAACCCGATTGCGGCGCGGATCGATTTTGGTGACTTCACCTTCCGACATCGTACCCGCGAAAACTGGTCCTATCGAAAGGCTTCCGATCAGGGCCGCAGCAAGCGCTAGTTTCTTCATCATGCTTCCTTTCAAGATTCGTTGACGTTGAGGGGGCCGTGCATCCCCATCTCGTAATGACCTGGGATGAGACACGCGAATTCGAAACTCCCGGTATTGGTGAAGTTCCAGACGATCTCACCTGCTGCGCCGGGCTCGAGGCGCACGGCGTTTGGATCTTCATGGATCATCTCAGGGAAGCGCTGCATGAGATCCTTGTGCTCGGCGATCTCTGGAGAAGCGTCCATGACGAATTCGTGCTCGAGCACACCTCCATTGGTGATCGCAAAGCGCACGGTTTCGCCGCGTTTCACCTCAATCGAGGCTGGCTCGAAAATCATTGCTCCGCTGTCGGTTTCCTTCATCGTCACCTGGATTGTCCGCGCCGCGTTCGATGCTTTTCCGGGCGAGCCGATCGCCATCTCAGGGTGGTGGTCGTCGCTGCCAGCACTTGCGGCATGGCCGTCGTCGTGGCCACCAGAGTGTTTACCGGCTGCGAGCGCGACCGCCGGGGTAATAATGAGCGCGGCGGAGAGCCACGCAGCAGTGTAAAGCTTCATGTTGTCCTCGTGTGTTGAACTTGCTTAGTCGACGCGCCGGGGAGAGCCGGCGTGCTGCGGCGGAACCGTGTTGGCGTCCTCCGTGAAGGCGACCTCCGGAAGGGCACCGGTCCATTCGTAGGCAACGGTGCCGGGGGGGTGATCGAACCAACCGGGGTCCGAATAGTCGTCCGCGGCCAGGCCCTCGCGGACCTTCATCACCGTGAACATACCGCCCATCTCGACCGAGCCGAACGGCCCCCAGCCGCCCATCATCGGCTCGGTATTGTCAGGGATGGGCATCGCCATCTCGGCCATGTCGGCCATGCCATCGGTGCCCATCGGCATGTACTCTGGCTGGACCAGGCGGATCTTGCGGGCGATATCCGACTTGTCGGCGCCGATGAAGGTGGGCACGTCGTGGCCCATGGCGTTCATGGTGTGGTGCGACTTGTGGCAGTGGAGTGCCCAGTCGCCCTCGTGGATGGCATCGAACTCGTAGGCGCGCATCCCACCGACGGGGATGTCGATGGTGACCTCCGGCCAGCGTGCCTCGGGACGAACCCAGCCGCCGTCCGTGCCTGTCACTTCGAAGTGGTAGCCATGCATGTGAATCGGATGGTTCGTCATGGTGAGGTTGCCGACGCGAACCCGGACGCGGTCTCCCTTGGCCGCGACGAGCGGATCGACGCCGGGGAAGATGCGACTGTTGATGGCCCACAGGTTGAAGTCAGTCATCTCCATCACCCGCGGCATGTAGGAACCGGGATCGATGTCGTAGGCCTGGAGCAGGAACACGTAGTCCCGATCGACCCGCATGAAGTCCGGGTCTTTTGGGTGGATCACGAAAAAGCCCATCATGCCCATTGCCATCTGCACCATCTCATCGCCGTGCGGGTGGTACATGTGCGTGCCGGACTTCGTCAGGTCGAACTCGTAGACGAAGGTCTTTCCCGCCGGGATGCCAGGCTGGGTGAGGCCGGTCACGCCATCCATGCCGCAGGGCAGGATCACGCCGTGCCAGTGGACGGAAGTGTGTTCAGGCAGGCGGTTGGTGACGAAAATGCGCACCCGTTCACCCTCCACCGCTTCGATCGTCGGCCCCGGTGACTGACCATTGTAGCCCCATAGATGCGCGATTGTGCCGTCGGCCATCTCTCTTTCCACGGGCTCGGCGACGAGGTGGAATTCCTTCACGTTCCCATTCATCCTGAACGGCAGGGACCAGCTGTTGAGCGTACAGACAGGATTGTAAGGCAAGCCTCCGCTCGGTGCCTGCGGCGGCTGCGTCAGAGGACTCTCCATGACCGGTGCATCGGGCAAACTCATGTTGGCCGTGCGCGACCATGCCGATGTGCTGACGAGAGCGCCAGCAGCGGCGCCGGCTCCCAGCAACTGACGCCTTGAGAGACCAGTGATATTTGGACGATCGGTCATTCTTCGCCTTCCTCGGCTTTAGCGACCTCAGTCTCGGCTGGCTCAGTACCAGCGACACCCCCGCCCCAGATCGCGGCCGCGACGTCCACCTCTGCGAGGAAGAAGTCACGCCGCGCTTCGAGCGCCGCACGCACGGATTCGATGCGCGCACGGGTGTCCGCGAGGAGGTCAAAAGTGTTTGTGATCATGCCGTTGTAGGAGAGGACTGCTTCGTCCTCGACAGTCTTGCGTAGCGGTACGATGGCATCACGATAGTGCTTGGCGATGTCATATGTGCCGCGGTACGCCGTGTGAGCGGCGCGCGCTTCCGAGCGAACCGCAACGGCGCGGGCGGCAAGAAGATTCGTTGCCCGCAAGAGCTTGAGTTCGGCCGTCCTCAGGCGCGCGGCACCCGTGTCGAAGATCGGGATTTCGAATTCGACTTCCAACCGTGGCGTCAGCCGGTTTTTCACCGTGGTCTCGCCGTCGTCGGTCTCTTTTTCGCGCTCAAGTTCCAGTCCGGCCGCAACTTGAAGATCGCTGACATAGCGGGTTGCCTCGGTAAGGCCATAGCTTCGGGCGAGCGCTTCCAGCTCAAGTTTTGCAATCTTGAGATCGGCACGATTTTGCAGCGCCAGCCGCTCAATCGCAGACTGATCGCGGATCGACCGCGGCAGTCTTGGCAGTCCGTTCGGAACTTCATAGGAAAGTGTCCCGCCCCACAGACCGAGAAGGCGTGTCAGCTGTTCCTTGGCCAGTCGCGCTTCCAAAACTGCGCGGGCCTTTTCGGAAGTCAGCTCGGCATAGAACGCCTGGCTACGCGCTTGCTCGACTTTGGAGTAGGCGCCGGTTCGGCCAAGCTCACTGGCCAGCTCGGCGGCGGCATCCGCCGCGATCAGCGCACGGTTTAACTCGACAACCACTCCCCATGCCGCCGCCGCCTCATAGTAGGCACGCCGGGTTTCATGGGCGAGGCGCAGAGTTGCCTCAATAGCCCTCTGCTGCGCCTGGCGGACGCGCGTTTCGGCAATCGCGACCCGCCGCTCGCGTGTGGCATAGGAGAGGATGTTTGCAATCACCACGCCCTCCAGGGTCTGGGTCACCGCGTCGGTTCGTGCATTGGCCCCGAGCGCCAGACGAGGATTGACCGGCAAACCTTCCTGCCAGAGTTCAGCGACAGAGAGGCCGAGATCGGCATAGGCCGCTTGCAGGTCCCGGTTGTTGAGGAGCGCGACCCGAACAGCCGTATCGGCGTCAATCGTCTTGCCGGTGACGAGAGCCTGGACGCGAACTTCGTTTTCGGCCTGCTGGACAGCGTTCGTCGCCCAGACGCTTTGCGTCTTGGTCACGGGAAGAGCAGCGGTGCTGACAGCCATGAACCCGCGGTCCATGGGAAAATCCTCAGCGGAAACACACCCGGCAAGGAGGCCGAGTAGCGTCGTCGCCCCGGCGGCACGAAGCCGGCGGCTCATGATCCGATCCTCGGGCGAGCGAATCCCTCGTCTTGGGGCGCTGCACGAACCGGCGGATCGGGTTCGACCGGCGTCCGAGGGATATATCCGCCCGTCAGCAAGGACGGTTGTGGCGAAACGGCGGCCAGTGTTGGCAGCGCAGCCGGCGGCGGCGGGGCGGCCACGTAGGGCGCACCGGCACAACCAGCCACAGACGCTGCGAGCGCGCCCGTAAGCAAGTATTTCATGGGTTCAAATCAACCTGAGTGATCGGACTTCGGGATGCGCCACGATCAGGCGGCGCGCAGAAATCAGATCACTTGGGGCGGGCGCTCCGGGTTTGTCACGAGCCCCGAGAGGAGGCAGTCGAAGCGCAGTCCGGGTTGCAGATGGAGCCCGGCGCCCGTCGCCAGAGACGCGGCGTCCATGGTCATCAGCGCGGAGCAGTGAAGCGCGCATCCGCCGCAATGATCGGTGTCCACGCAACCGCCGTCGTCGGCATTGCCTGCCGTATCTCTTAGAGAGCCATGACCGCCAGAATGATCCGTCTCCGCCACGTCGGCAACCGACGCGGCAATGGATTGCGCGCCGCCAACATCATTCGCAACCGATGCATATGCTATGTCGGCCGTACTGACCGCCAGCACCATCAAGGCTGCAAATATTAGGCGCAGAATCGTCAAGGACATCTCCTAATGAGGCGACACCCAAGGACATCTCCTAATGAGGCGACACCCATAGCGCCAATTTCGCAACCGCACAAGGCGAGCGCCTGCGACCCAAGGGCCGCTCCCCATCCATTTCCATGGCTGTCTTGGGTTGGGTCGATCACGCCATTTTCGATCACAGCCGTCGGTCTGGCTTCGCGTTGACACCTTTCCTTGCTGCTGCGTATCAATCGATCATGGGTTGCGGTCTGTTCCTTCTTCGATTGATGGTCGTTCTCGGTCTGGCGCTTACTCTGCCGGCCTCCGTGAACGTGTCGGCTGATCGCATCACCCCAATGCTTGAAGCGTCCATGCCAGACCACGCATCGGCCCCCTGCCCGGCCGGACAATGCGACGACGGCGGAGCTGGAATGCAGGACTGCCATTGCGTGATGGCATCATGCAGCCTCCTTTTCTGTGCCGTGTTGCCGCCCCTGCCACTGAACGGTTCGGGCGTGGCGAGCACACCGATCGTTTCCGACTGGCCCCGACTGTTGGCCCTCTTCGCACCGCACACCACGCCACCGCCACGATCCCTCGCACCAATCGCGTGATTCCCTGGCTGCCTCGGGCAGCCGACGAATACGCCGCGACGTGAGCGCAGCAGACAGTGCGCGGCGCCCGGCGCATTTCATGATCGAGCATAGAGCCGGCGGGACGATGCCCTTCGTCCACTTGAGGGCAGCCGCTGACCACACCGACCCCGCAGCTCTGTCGCACCGCCAAAGCATCAACCATCCATGGAGTTCTGACATGGCAATTCACCGTAGCGCCCTGGTTGCTGGCGGCACCTTCATCCTCGTCCTCGGCGCGCTTGGAGCCATCGCGTTCTGGCCGCAAGGCGAGGCGCCGGCCGCCGCCACGTTGAGGTCGGACGATGCCGCCATCGTGGCCATGGGAGCGGGCATCTACGCCGCACAGTGCGCCAGCTGCCACGGCGCAAACCTGGAGGGCCAGGCGAACTGGCGCGAACGGCGTGCCGACGGCAAGCTGCCCGCGCCGCCTCACGACGCGTCCGGCCACACCTGGCATCACCCGGACCAGCAACTCATCGATCTGGTGAAGAACGGCCTGCCAAAACAGGTCGGAGATGTGCCGTATCTGACGGACATGCCCGCCTACGGGGGCACCCTTTCGGACGACGAGATCGTCGCCGTGCTCAGCTACATCAAGAGCCGCTGGCCGATCGACGTCACCGCACAACACGACGAGATGAACGCCCGGTTTGCGCCGCAATAGACGCAGCCCCGGATCGATCAACGCGAACAAACATTGAAATTACAACGCCACGGTGATTTTACCACAAGGAACCCGCCCAATGTCCTATTTCCGCTTCGGCGCGATGATCGCCACATCAACCGTGGTGATGTTCGGCCTGATGTACCTAAATACGTATGCGTTGGAACACGTCTACTTCTCTGAAACCCGCGCGTACATGGCGTTGTTGATGGGCGCGGTGATGGCGTTCATCATGCTTGCCTTCATGCTGGCCATGTATTCGAACAAGGCGGTCAACGCCGCGATCTTCATCGGCAGCGTTGCGGTGTTCGCGCTGTCGCTCTGGCTCGTCCGCAGCCAGTTGACGGTGGACGGCGTCAGCTACATGCGCGCGATGATCCCGCATCACTCCATCGCCATCATGACCAGCGAGCGCGCGAACATCACCGACCCGCGGGTTCGGAAACTTGCCGACGGTATCATCGCGGCCCAGCGCCGCGAGATCGCCGAAATGCGCTACCTGATCGCCGACATCACCGGTGAAGGCGGGGTAGAGCGCCCGGCGACGATGGACGATCTGGTGCCTGAGGACGTGCCGGCCGCGGAGGCCGACAAGGGTCAGAACTGACCGTCGGCATCTAGTTTGGCCTCGGCCTGTTCGGCGGCCCAGACGCTTGCCGCCTCCACCGCCACGGGCGAGGTCGTGGGGAGCATGCCGATGTAGCTCTCGGTCTCTGCTGCCGGGACCACCGCACGCTGCGTCATGCGGTAGAGCGCATAGAGTGCAATGACGCCGAAGATCGTGCCAAGCACCAGCCAGAAGGAAAACGGGCCGAGCAACTGCATCGCCGAGCCCGTGATCAGCGGACCGAGGATGGCGCCGACGCCGAAGGCCAGGACGAGCCCACCGGACGCGGCCGGCATGTCCTCGGCGGAGAGGAAGTCGTTGGTGTGGGCGAGAAACAGGGCGTAGAGCGGCGTCGTTACCCCGCCGGCAAAGAACGCCGCCGCCATCAGGGGCCACAGGCCGCCGCCGAAAACCCACGCCAGCATGCAGGATCCTGCGCCGAGAGCCGCCGCTGAGAAGATCAGCTTGCGCCGGTCCGTCCGGTCCGACAGCCAGCCGATGGGATATTGCAGGAGCAGGGCCCCGCCGAAGAGCATTGCCACCAGCAGCGCAATCTGGTCCGCCGTCAGGCCGATCTGCGTACCGAAGACCGCGGCCATGCCCGATTGCGTTGCGTAGACGGCGCCAAGCAGGAAGATCCCGACGGTGCCAAGCGGCGAGCTCCTGAACAGGCTGGGCAACGGCATCGGCCGGGCGACCTCGGCCACCGGCGCCGGACTGACCGACAAAAGGATCGGTCCGAACGAAATCGAAACCATGATCGAGGCGCCGATGAAGAGCACCGAAGTCGCCGCGTCGCCCAGTGTGAGGAGGTACTGCGCCCCGATGATACCGAGCGTTTGCGCAATCATGTAGGCCGACAGGACCTTGCCGCGCGTCTCGTTGGTGGATGCAGCGTTCAGCCAGCTTTCGGCCGTGACATAGACACCGGACATGCAGAAGCCGAGGAGGAGCCGCAACACGGTCCACGCCCAGGGATCCGTAAATAGCGGAAAGGCGATCAGCCCGGCGGACATGAAGCTCCCCAGCGCCGCGAAAACGCGGACATGCCCGACGCGCCGGATCAGGCGCGGGGTCAGATGCGCGCCCGCCAGGAAGCCCGCGAAGTAGCCCGAGGTCACGATGGCCAGTTCGGCGGCGGAAAACCCCTCGATCCCGCCACGCAGGCCGATCAGGGTGAAATGCATGCCGTTGCCCAGCATGATCAAGACGATACCGAGCAACAGCGCCCAGACTCCAGACAAGACTTGAAGCATGACGCGCCCTCTGAAAACCCGAGACATTGCGATGTCATCGACGCCCGGCAGAGCGAGCCAGGTGCCATCCCGATTACTGCACGCACGTAATCACGAGGCTACCCGGGCCAGGGCGCATCCGACGGATGAACTCAAGAACGCGACAGATCAGGTAGGGCAGTGCTTCATGAGCATATGATAATATCCTTTATCCGTCAGTGTTTTATGGGCTCATAATCACGCCCGTGTCTTCTACCAACCAGGTCATGTAGAGCATCGAGAGCCCCGCGGATGTTTTCCGTTCCTGGCCTAAACGGGCAACTCCACGATGAACCGGCGGGCGTCGGCGAAGAACGTGCCCCAGGCAGGTTCCTGGGGGACGAGAACGTGATCGCGCGACTCCAGAACAAGGATGCGGGCGTTGGGGATCTCGCTAGCCAGGGTGAGGCTTTCCGATAATGGGTGAACGCCGTCGTTACGGGCATGAACCACGAGAGTGGGTACCTCGATACGAGGTAGAAGAGCCGAAACGTCGATCGCGTCGAATGCCGACCTGAGGCGGACGGCCATCTCGCTGTCGGTCGCGATACGCTGCAGGGCCGCGAGGGAGTGGAGCTGTTCCAGGGATCCGTCCGGGACGAAGATGGACGCGAAGGCCTGCAGGAACTGGGAACCTTCCGTCCCCCAGCCCTGGCGCATCAGTGTGACATAGGCCGCGCCTTCGGCTCGCGCTTCAGCGGAGCGTACAAAACGGCCGCGGGCAAAGCCACCGTGAAGCACGAGGCCTCTGACCCGTTCGGGATGGCGAGCGGCGAAGGTCAACGCGACCGGTGCCCCCTGCGACGTCCCGTAGACGATGAAACGGTCAAGGCCGGCGGCGTCAGCCACCGTAAGAAGGTCGGACGCCAGAGTCTCGACGGACAGGTCGTCCACCGCGCGCTGCGAGAGGCCATTGCCCCGCGCATCGTAGCGCACGAGCGTCGAAAACGCTCCGAAAGCGTCGATGATGGGACGCCAGAGCGGGCTCGACCTGTCATGCTCCAGGTGGGTCAGCCAGTGACCGGCCCGCAGGACCGGCGGCCCCTCCCCCGAGGCGGTCCAGGCGATCCGGGTGCCGTCCCCGGACTGGCAGAACCGGATCCCGCGATCCCCCGCAATCGTGCCGGATGTTTTCGCCGGCCGAGGCGGCGGCTCTGCCTCGTGGGCAGCCACTTGGCCGATGAAGCGGATGCCCCGCCTCGCGACGGTGCCGATGACGGCCTGGCGCTTCCCGTCGTCGCCGACCGCACGGCGCGCTGCCGCAATCCTCGCGTGGATGGCGGCGTCGGAGACAATCCGCCCGTCCCACACGACATCTACCAGCTCATCGCGAGAGACGAGGCGGTCCGGATTGCGCACCAAGTGGACAAGAAGCTGGAAAACCTGCGGCTCCACATGCCGGTTCTCGCCCGAAACCGTCAGCGTTTCCCGGTCGAGATCAATCTCGCAGTCGTGAAAGACGTACCGCATGACACCCCGCTTAGCCGGCTGCATCGGGAACTCTGACGAGGCGTCAGAAAAACACAAGGTTTCCGGAAGGTCCCGGCCAAGTGTTGGCCGTCCCTTCGCGCGACCCTTCCACGGTCATGTTTCATGACCCGAAGGAGCGAACGATGAAGAGTCTGCAAACCGAAGCGGCAAGCCGCGATGATCGAATCGACTGGGCTTCGCCTCTTCCGCGGATCCGCAGGAGGGTCGCGGTCGCGATACCGCACGCCGTTGCGGACGAGGCGGCTCGCAACAAGACGCCGGACGAGCCCTCCTGGAAGGGCCAGTGGGCCTTGCTCCTGTATCTGTAGCTGCCTTCCTCGCGTGCCCCCGCTCCACAATGTCCCGGTCCCATACTCGCGTCGGATGCGAGACGAGCGCGTTGTTGAAACCCGAGTTCAGGTGAGCTGATTTCAAGTCGCTGCGACGGGCTGATAGCCCCGGCGGGTCTTCTGCCGGGCGATCTCGTGCAGAGCATCGAGAGCCGGACCGGCGGACGAATACGGATCACGGCGAAGCCGTCCACTGACGCCAATGCGGCCCCATTCGCGCACCAGAACCCATTCGTCGAACAGGGTCCGTTGCACCGACAGCGCGTAGAAGCGGCGCTTGTTGCTCGCCGGGTCAATGCAGCGAAGGTGCAGATCCGTCGGGAAGAGATCGAGCTGCATCATGTTGTTGCCCTTGCCTCGATCGGCCGCTGAAGCCTCGAAATCGTCGAGGCGGAGACGCCCATGTCGCGTGCGATCTCGCGGCAGCTGTCGCCAGCAGCGAGCCGGCCCAGCGCCTTTCCCCGTTGATGATCCGTGAGCTTAGGCTTCGGCCCGAACTTCACGCCTTTCGCTCGGGCGTGCTGCCGGCCGTCGGCGGCACGCTGCACGATCCGCCCGCGCTCGTCCTCGGCCAGAGCCGAGAGGAAGGCGAGGAAGCCGCGACCGATCGGCGTTGTCAGATCGAGGTGCGGCTTGTCGAGCACCTTGATCGCGGCGTCCCGCAGCGCGATGCGCTGCATGATCGCGATGCCGTCCATCATCGAGCGGGTTGCGCGGTCCCATTCGGCGACGACGAGGATGTCGCTCGTGCCCAGCGCGTCGATCGCCCGTTCGAGTTGCGGGCGGTTCTTCACGGCTGCGCCGGAAACCTTCTCACGATAGATCGTGTCGCATCCAACGGCCCGAAGAGCTGCGATCTGGCGGTCGAGGTTCTGGGAAGGGGTCGAGACCCGTGCGTAGCCGATCATCATCCTCAAAGGGTGCCAAAGCCGCCCTCAATCCGCAACGTAAATGTGCAACATGTCCACACCGCATGGATGCTAGCGTTCAAGGTCTGTTGCATAAGTCTTGAGTTATGCAACGAGAATGCCGCGAAGGTCGGATCCTCAAAACTCGCTGGGAACCTCCGGTTTCGAGAAGATCCTTACGAGACACTCTATTGATAAACCTTGCCGAGGCGGTCGATGTGCACCGGACCGACCCCTCACAAAAGACGGTTTATGAGAGGCTGACGTGGCTCCAATAGCTGCCCTCGACTGCTCATTCGTAAACGTCCGCTTCGCACCCCCTTGCCGGTCATTCGCGAAGTCGCTGGCGCGACCCCAAAAGCTGCCGTCGGTTCAGGTCCGAGCGCATGGCAGCTACGCGGGACAAAGCCCCTCTGAAATTCATCCCTATTTTGAGGTTATTACCGCAATTGATGCCGCACTTTCCCTGAGTGCGGACTGGCTTTGGGTCCAAGCAGCGGACTCTATCGCGAAGGTGCTCCTCAACCAGGCCAGCGTCAGCCGCCGCGTGGCCTCCAGCGCGTCTGGGTCTTCTGCTTCGGTTTCGCGCGCGTCCCATCCGGAGATACCGCCCAGGCCATGGCCGACGCCGTTGATCGTCAGCAGAGCCTCAGCGCCGGGGGCATCGTGGAACGGATCGGCGTGCCAGCCCGGGCCGCGGGGCGTGAAATGCGGGTCGTCATCGGCTCTGCAAACCACGAGCGTCGGGGTGCTGATGCTCCTGAAATCCACGTCGAAGAATGGAAAGCGCGCGGCGTTTTCCGGAGTCAGGTCTTCGCCGCCACGGCCCGGAGAGGCCAGCAGGATGCCGGCACGGACGCGCGGGTCGGAAAAATCCTCGTCTTGCAGGCGCGCGCCAAGCAGCAGGCTGCAGGTGAACCCGCCAAAGGAATGCCCGGCCACGGCAATCCGCTCATGGTCCAGCCGCCCGGCCACAGCCGGTGCCTGCCGCTCGACCTCGGCAAGCTGGTCGAGGACGATGCGCACCTCCGCGACACGCTCGCGCCAGAAGAAGGGCCCGTTTGGCAGGTCGGGGTCCAGGCCACCGACCCGAGAACTGGCGTGGGTCGGCTGGATGACGGCCACCCCCCGTTCGGCCCAGAACTGCGCAAGCGGGGCATAGCCGTCCTTGGAGGGGATGTATTTCGAGGGACCGAAGCCATGCGACAGGATCACGATGGGCAGGTCCCTCTTGGCAGCAGGTGCTGTCAGGCGCAGCTCAAGCGGCTGGCGGCCGGGCATCGGCAGCTTGATCGGCGTATAGGCGACGGTGATCTCCGGCTCTGGTGTCGGCAGGGCGCGGGAGAGAGTGATCAGCCTGTTCACGGGGTGTTTCCTTTTGAAAGGGAAAGCTGCATCTCGAAGATCATGCCGTGGCAAGGCCGGCTTCGCGGAACCAGGTTTCTGCGTCCGCGCCTGCGGGCAGCTTCATCGGCGCGGCCTCGTCCGTGACGGCGCGCCAGACAACCTGCGCGACATCGCGCGCCTCGGTTTTCTCGATCGCGGACTGAAGGCTCTGGAAATAGTCCTGCACGAAGGGGCCGTAGGCCTCGGGCACATCCATGCCCATGCGCGCCACGGCATTGCGTCCGAAGGATGTCGACGGCGCGCTGCCGGGCAGGACCAGCCGGGCGCGGATGCCGAATTCAGCCGCCTCAAGTGCAAAGCTTTCGGTAAAGGCATTCACCGCGGCCTTGCTGGCGCTATAGATCGACAGCGCGGGTAGCGGGCGCAGCGTCACGCTGGAACTGACGTTGACGATGACGCCGCTGCGCCGCGCGCGCATGTATGGCATCACCGCGCGGGTCATCGCCATTGCGCCCAGCACGTTGGTCTCGAACAGTTCGCGGGCCCGGGCGATGTCAGAGCCTTCCAGCACGTTGAGCATGCCGACACCGGCGTTGTTCACCAGCGCATCGATCTGGCCCGCGTCGGCAATCGCAGCCGCAATGCTTTCGGTGTCGGTGACGTCCAGGGCCAGCACCTGCAGGCGGTCGGACTCAGGCAGCCCCTCGACGGAGGGACTGCGCATCGTGGCGATGACCTCCCAGCCCTGATCGAGGAACTGCGCGGCGATGGCCTGACCGAAACCGGAGGAACAACCGGTGATGAGGATACGGGGCATTTGAGGTCTCCTTGTCTTGTGTGACAGAGAGATAGACGGCAGCGATCGGTCTTAATATACAGAGAAATCCGTAATCATTCATAGATCGTCCAGATCGATGCTAGACAGCCCCTTAGATCCTCTTTCCAGTGTCGTCACCCTGCTCAAGCCTGCGGTCTCGGTCTCCAAGATGGTCGAAGCTGGTGGCCAGTGGCTGGTGGAGCGTCACCACATGGCCAGCCCTTTCTACTGCGCGATGGTCGAAGGGCAGTGCCGGCTGCACGTCACCGGGCGCGATCCGGTCACGCTGAAGGCTGGTGATTTCGTGCTGATCCCCCACCTGCAGGGCTTTACCATGTCCAGCGAGGTGCCCCCGCCGCCCCACGTGCTCCGCCTGCCGCTTGAAACCGGTCCCGGACAGTTCCGGCTTGGCCCGACCGAAGCCCCGGTCGATGTGCGCGCCCTCGTCGGGCATTGCAGCTTTGACACGCCGGCCAAGAGCCTTCTCGTGTCACTGCTGCCGGAGATGATCCATGTCTCTGATCAGAACCGCCTGACGGCCCTGGTGCCCGTGATCCACGAGGAAACCCGCGCCGACCGTCCAGGGCGCGGATTGATCCTTGAGCGATTGCTGGAGGTCCTTCTGATCGAGGCCTTGCGCTCTGATCCGGCGACGTCCCTGCCGCCCGGGCTACTGCGCGGACTGTCGGATCCGCAGCTCTCGGGTGCGTTGCAACGCATCCACGCAGAACCGGGCAGCCCCCTTTCCGTTTCTGAACTGGCGAAGGCCGCCGGCATGTCGCGCTCTGGCTTTTTCGAGCGGTTCCGCAGGCAGGTTGGCCGCGCGCCACTGGAATACGCCATCGAATGGCGCATGGCCCTGGCCAAGACCTTGCTGCTGCAGGGCGGGCGGACCATTTCCGAGATCGCCCTGAAGGTCGGCTACGGGTCCGCCAGCGCCTTCGGACTGGCCTTTGTCCGGAACGAGGGCCTGTCGCCCGGCGCGTTTGCGAACAAGGACAGAGGGCAAAATTGAAAGGGGATCCGGGTGTGCGTCGACATCCAGTAGGCAACGTCAATTTTGGGGTCGTGTGCCGAATGGCAACCTTGCACCTTTGCCGGCCAATAGCGGACAGACCGCAATCGGCCCCAAACCGGTCATTCGTGATTGGCGCTGCGAGCGTCTGCTTTTGGCGGTACTCAGTGGACCATGCGTTCATGTCAAAAACGAACGTTTTTGCGAGGTGAGATTTCCGCCTTGAGGGAGTGTATCCGGTAGGGCGTTCACCGCATTCGATTCAATATGACGACCGATCTTGCTGCGCCGCATCAGTTGCGCGACGGTCGAAGGATGTTCCTTTCGCTCCCACCCGCGCCGAAGCTGAGTGCGTTCGTTCACGCCTATTGGTTCATCGAGGATCTCTCTGGTGAGCACGCGGGGCGTGCGATCCGGACGAGCCCGCTGCCGGTCGGGGTCCTGTCGGTGAACGTGGGGCGGCCGAACGCCACGGAAGACGGCGATCTCATTCCAAGAACCTCGTTGCTCGGTCTGCAGACCCGCGTGCGCACTTGGCGATCCTGTCCGGACACGTACTTCGTGATGGTGATGCTCACCATTCCAGGTTTGCTCCGCATTTTTCCGTCCACCGGCTCTGGAGCGGGCAACAAGTTGCTCGACCTCGGTGCGGTGATGGGTGATGCGGGGGCTGCCGCGTTCGCCAGCGAGGTCGCCGCGATCATCGAACCACCGCGGATTGCGGCTGCGCTCGATGGCTGGCTGATCGAGCAAATGGCGCGGCGCGAATCCGTCCCTGAACGTGCGCGTCTCATCGCAGCATATGATGTCTTGCGTCATGGCGGTTCGGTTGGGAAGGCAGCAAGCACGGCTCACGTCGATCGCCGTCAGCTCCATCGGTTGTTCCTTCGCCATCTCGGCATTGCACCGAAGGAGCTCGGGGACCTGGAGCGCATCCACAGGAGCCTGAAGAGTGTTCAAAGGGTCCGCGGTGATGCGGCGGCTGGCTTCAGCGATCAGGCGCACCAGATCCGGAGCTGGCGGCGCCGCCTCGGCGTGACACCGGCCGCCTATCGCCGTGCCGCGCTCTCGCCGATGGCCGCCCACTTCAGTTCCGCTGCCCGAACCGAGCCTGCCTTTTACCTCTGAACCCATCTGTCCCATTCGTTCAATACATGCCTCCCATGAGCGAGCAAGATCCGGGGGCGAAGCGCGAATGAGGAAACGGCGTATGTCGGAAACCAACACCCCCATCCGTCCCGGCAGGCTTGTCGAGTACTGCGATGGAGAAACTCTTCTGGAAGGCTACGTCGTGGTCCCCCAGCCCGAGGCTTCTCCGAGAGCCTGCGTGGTTCTTGCGCATGACTGGAGCGGGCTGACCGAGCCCACCTTGCGCCTGGCCGAACGCTACGCAGCTCTTGGATACGTTTGTTTCGCCATCGACGCCTACGGCAAACGGGTTCGCGGCGATCCGGTGGGTGACAATACTCATCTCATGGCCCCTCTCATGAAGGATCGGGATCTTCTGCAACGCCGGCTTCTCGCCGGCTATGCTGCGGCCGGCCGCATCACTGCGGTAGATAGCGCTCGGATGGCGGCGGTGGGGTACTGTTTCGGCGGACTGTGCGCACTCGATCTGGCGCGTCGAGGGGCGCCCAACCTAAAAGCTGTCGTGAGCTTTCATGGCGGACTGCAGGCGCCCGATCATCAAGAGCGTACACGTATCGATGCAAGCATCCTGTTGCTCCACGGCTGGAGCGACCCGATCGTGCCGCCATCAGATGTCCTTGCCATAGCTGAGGAACTGACAAGGGCGGAGGCAGAGTGGCAGCTCCACGCTTATGGCCATGCACAGCATGCCTTCACATTTGAAGATGCCAGGTTTCCTGATCTGGGAATCGCCTACGATTCTCGCGCCAGCGACCGATCCTGGAGAGCCATGCGACAGCATCTAGTGATGGCACTTGACCAATGATGGATTGCGTCCTGACCGAGCCGGACAGTTTGTAGGACTGGTGGCGTGTTGGAGCGGCTTGCAAAACCGTTTGTTTTCGATGGGTCGATGTCGCCATTGGGTTCGGTTCTCAAAGCGCGGTTGAGAAGGGCTATAGCGATCGTCTGACGAGTGTTGCGGCGGCGATCATGATGAGGGCTTCAGCGACGCAGGAGAGCTGTTCGTAATTCGGGCTAGGCGGCTGGATTTCATGATATACGCGACGGTGCGCTCGACCACCCCGCGGCGGCGAATGACCACGAAACCCGTAATCCAGGGCATGCGACGGACAATCGCAAGCGTCACGTGGGTCTTGTCCTTCGCCCAATCAACGAGGCGTCCGGCATAGCAGCCGTCCGCGAAGACGGTCTCCACGAAGGGGAACGATCGCCGGAAGCGTTTGAGCACACCCTTCGCGCCATCGCGGTCCTGAATGTCGGCGGCGTGGACTTCGACCGCGAGCAGGCGGCCGTCACCGGATGCCTACGTTGGACCTCCGGTCCGCTACGATTTTCTATCGCTCCGCAGGATCTTTCCGCGAGAAAGCACCGTTGTCAGATGCTTTCCTGCAAAGTGCCGCACGCTCACAGGCAAGAGTTTGGAATAAGCATTCAGGTTTTGTTGCTCGGCCGCCACGAGGACACGGAAAAACGAGTTCAGTAATAATGATCGCTCATGAATAACATTGTTCGGCGATGTACCGTACGGGTTCATTTAGCCGTCAAACTGTATGTCGTCGGAGTCCGTGTATGTGCGTTCGTCTGCTGCTTCTTGGTACCACGGCGCTCTGCACGCTGGTGATTGCGGCGGGAAGCTCACCTGTTCTCGGCGATTGCAGCTATTCCAGCGGCACCGCGACCTGCACCGGTGACCTTTTCGGCGGCAAGGGAGTCGAATTCGAGAACCAGACGGTGGACGGCGTCGCCATCGACACGGTCATTGTCGAGAACCTCACCGGCGACATCGACGTTCCGCAGAACGAGAACGCCGCCTATGTGCTGCGCACCGCCCCGACGGGAGGCTCCGGGTCGGGTTCGGGCGCGGGCGGCACGGGCGGATCCTCGGCTTCGACCAGCGTCACATTAGATGGTGCGCCATACGGGGTGGCGGCTGCCGGACAGTTCGGCGGTGGCATCTTGTCCTTCTCCTTCGCAGGGAGCGGGGGTCAGGGGGGCAGTGAGCGGGACTTCTCCAGCGCGACGGCGGGGAGTGGCGGTCAGGGCGGTGTCGGCGGCGGCGCGGGCGCGGCGATGCTCTCGGGCTTTGTGACAATCACCAAGGCGGATGCGGGCGGCCTCAGCAGCTTTTCGCAAGGCGGCGCTGGCGGAAGCGCCGGCATAGCGGCGAGTGACGACGGAACGTCACGGGCCGGGAATGGTGGGGCTGGCGGCAAGGCCGGCGCCGCCGATACAACGCTCCTGTCGGGCACCATCACCATGAACGGCGCAGGAAGCCGCGGCGTGGAGGCAATCTCGCTCGGCGGTTCCGGCGGCGCTGGCGGGGTCACCGAAAAGCGCGGTGCTGCCGGCTTCCTCGGCGCGCAGAGCGGCGCTGGCGGCGCGGGCGGTGCCGGAAACAGTGCGACCATTTCCGTCTCGTCTGGTGCCATCTCGGTGACGGGTGCCAACAGTCGCGGCCTGTTTTCATCGAGCCGCGGCGGGGCCGGCGGTTCGGGTGGCAGCGCCGCCGGCACCACCGGCGAAATTCGCGGCGGCACAGGCGGAACGGGCGGTGCCGGCAACACCGCGAAAACCCTGATCGAGGCTCTCACGGTGGGAGCAGGCGACGGGGCCGTCGGGATGCTGGTGGAGTCGGCCGGCGGCTCCGGCGGTTTCGGCGGTGCGGCGAGCGGAGAGACGGCCACCAGCCCCGGCATTGTCGCCGGCAACGGCGGCGCCGGCGGCAACGCGGGATTGGCGAGCGCCGCCATCGGCGCCGCGAGCATAAGGACCGGCAGTGCCGACGCGCTGTTCGTCTACAGCGTCGCCGGGAACGGCGGTGGCGGCGGCGCGGCGAACGCCACCACCGGCGATGCCTACGGCGGCACCGGCGGGCGCGGCGGCTCCGGGGGGCCCGCGACGGCAACGCTCACCAGCGGCGCAATCACCACCATAGGGACGAATGCCGCCGGAATCTTCACGCAGAGCCGGGCCGGCGATGGTGGCAGCGGCGGCGCGGCGAGCGTGACCATCGGCAACGCGTTCGGCGGCGCTGGCGGTGCGGGCGGCACCGGTGGCAGTGTGATGCTCACGGCGGACGGCCACGCCGTCAACATCGCGACGAACGGGGCGTTCAGCGACGCGGTGCGGCTTCAGAGCCTCGGCGGCAGCGGCGGTGACGGTGGCTTCGGACGGGCGTTCAATTCGGACTTTTTCGATAACGGCAACGGCGGCGATGGTGGTGCGGGTGGCGCCGGCGGGTCAGTGACCGCCGTGATCACCGACGGCACGCTATCCACCGCGGGCGCGGCGGCGCAGGGGTTGTTCGCGCGCAGCTATGGCGGCGCCGGCGGCAATGGCGGCGGTGCCACCGGGGGTCAGGGCAAGGGTGGCGCAGGGTCGGGGAGCGGGCCGGCGGGCGCGCTGTCGGTCTCCTTCGGTGGGACAATCCGGACGACGGGGGCGGCATCCAACGCCATCCTCGCCCACACGGTCGGCGGCTTCAGCGGCAATGCCGGCGACAGCTCCGGTTTTGTCGCCTACGGCGCGGGGACCGAGAGCGCCGGGGCGGGCGGAATGGTGACGGTCAACGTCGTCTCGGGCTCGACCATCACCACCACCGGCGACGAGGCGGTGGCCGTTACCGCCCAGAGCGTCGGCGGTGGCGGCGGAAAGGGATCGTCCGGCACCGGTCTTGTCGGCCTCGGCGGCAGCGGTTCGGCCGGTGGCGCCGGCGGCAAGGTCAGCCTGTCGAGCGGCGCCGCGATCACCACCATGGGTGAGACCTCGCGCGGGTTGTGGGCGCAGAGCCTTGGCGGCGGCGGCGGCGACGGCGGTTCGGCGCGCGGCCTCGTGGCGGTTGGCGGTTCGGGCGGCTCGGGCGGCTTTGGCAGCACCGTCACGCTCGCCAACTCCGGCACGATTACCACCAGCGGGCGGTATGCCGAAGCCATTCAGGCCACGAGCGTCGGCGGCGGTGGCGGCTCGGCCCGCTCCACCAGCGGCATCGTCTCGCTGGGGGGCAACGGCGGTGGCGGCGGCGCGGGCGGTAACGTCGGGGTCACCAACACGGCCTCCCTCGCCACCTTCGGCACCGGTGCGGAGGGGGTGTTTTCCCAGAGCGTCGGCGGCGGCGGCGGCGATGGTTCCAATGCGCTCGGGGTCGGCGTCGGCTTCTCGCTTGCGATCGGCGGCAAGGGCGGCGTCGGCGGCGCTGGTGGCAACGTCAGCTACACCGATGTGAGGAACAATGTCACGGTGCCTGCAGGCGCCTACACCATCGCAACCGGCGGCGATCTCAGCGACGGCGTGTTCGCGCAGTCGGTGGGCGGCGGCGGCGGCCACGGCGGCTCGGAGATCTCCGCCAGCGCCTCCATCGGCATCGATGTCTCGCTCGGCCATTCGGGCAGCGGCGGAGCGGCGGCGGCGGGCGGTGCGGTAAACGTGGGCATCGCCGGCAACGTCACCACCAGGGGCGATCATTCCAAGGGAATCTACGCCTCGTCGGTCGGCGGGGGCGGCGGATCTGCAGGCAGCGCCATCAATGCCGCGGCGAGCGAGGGGCTCACCGTGACCTACACCCATGGCGGCTCCGGCGGCGGCGGCGGCAACGGTGGCGCGGCCACCGTGAATGCGGCCGGCAACGTGACCACGGCCGGCCATATCGCGCACGGCATCCATGTGAGCTCGGTGGGCGGCGGCGGCGGCCATTCCGGCAAGACGGTCTCCGGCGGCGTCGGAGCGCTGGCGGTCAACGTGACGCTCGGTGGCAGCGGCGGGGGCGGGGGCAACGCCTCGACCGTGACGGTCCGCTCCGGCGGCAAGATCGCGACCAGCGGCCACCAGGCGCTCGGCGTGGTCGCGGCAAGCATCGGCGGCGGCGGCGGCAGCGCCTATCTCACTGCGGACGGTGCCGCGGGCGGGCTGACGGTGAGCCCGACGATCGGCGGCTCCGGCGGCGGAGGCGGCGCGGGCGGCAACGTCACCAGCGTCATCGGCGGTAGTATCGCAACGACCGGCCACGGTGCCGCGGCGCTGGTCGCCAAGAGCGTTGGCGGCGGCGGCGGCGACGGCGGCTCGGTTATCGCCGGAAGCGCCATCTCCGCCGGCAACGTCGGGGTCACGGTGGGCGGAAAGGGCGGCGGCGGCAACAACGCCGGAACCGTGAAGATGACCGCTGGCGCGGCGATCACCACGGCGGGAGACAATGCGGAAGGCATCCTGGCCCATTCGATCGCCGGCGGCGGGGGCAGCTCCGGGCTGGTAGTCGGCGCGAGCGGTGTCAGCCTTGCCAACATCGACGTCACGGTGGGCGGGTCCGGCGGCTCGGGTGGCAGCGCGGGCGCCGTCACGCTGAACGCAACGGGCGGCGTTGCGACGACCGGCGCCTTCTCGAGCGCAGTGGACGCCAAGTCCATCGGTGGCGGCGGCGGCAACGCGAAAGGCAGCGTCTCGGCCTCGGCGCTGTCCATGGGCGATGTGGCTGTGACGCTGGGGAGCGCTGGTGGCGCCGGCGGCAGCGGCGGCACGGTGACGGTGGCAACGGGCGGTGCCATCTCCACGGAAGGCATCCACGCACACGGCATCATCGCCCAGAGCCACGGCGGCGGCGGCGGCGAGGGCGGGTTCGCCGCGGAGGGCTCGATCACCGGCGGCGAGTTCTCCGGCGAGGTTGGCGTGACGCTGGGCGGCGGCGGCGGGTCCGGCGGCAAAGCTGGCAAGGTGAGCGTCACCTCCACCGGCAGCATCGCAACGGCGGACCTGCGCTCCCACGCCATTGTCGCCCAGTCTATCGGCGGCAACGGCGGCCAGGGTGGCAACGTCTATACAGGCAATTTCTCGTTCAGCTCGGACGCATCGGTGAACGTCAACGTCGACATAGGGGGCTCCGGCGGCAGTGGCGCCACCGGCAACGATGTGAGCGTCAGCAACACCGCTTCGCTGATGACCGCTGGCGCCTTTGCGCGCGGCATCCTTGCGCAGTCGATCGGCGGCGGCGGCGGCGAAGGCGGCAACGCCTACACCGTGAGCGGCGGCCTTTCCGCCGGGTCCAGTGGCTCGGCCTCGGTGTCGCTCGGCGGTTCCGGCGGGACCGGCGCGGCGGCAGGCGCGGTGTCGGTCACCAACAAGGGGGCCATTGCCACCAGGAAGGGCGAGGCAACGGCCATTCACGCCGCCTCCGTGGGCGGCTCGGGCGGCGTTGGCGGCAATGCCGGCAATCTCTTCATTGCGCTCCCCGGCGGGCAGAGCGAGGGTAGCAGCTACAATTTCAAGGCTTCGTTTGCCATGGGCGGCTCTGGTGGCAAGGGCGGCACGGGCAACAGCGTAACCGTGAACAATACGGCCGACATCACCACGGCGGGTATCCGCGCACGCGGCATCGTCGCCCATTCGGTGGGCGGCGGCGGCGGCGACGGCGGCACCGCCTCCAGCTACACCCTGAACCTTGGCGGCGTGTGCAAGCTGCCGAAAACCGGCGGCAGCTTTGTGTGCAAGCAGCAGGCAAGCGACCCGGACAGCGAGGCAACCAACGTCTCGGCGAGCCTTGATATTGTGGTGGGCGGCAAGGGCGGCAGCGGCAACGATGCCGGCAATGTCAGCGTCAAAAACTCTGCCACGGTCGAAACCATCGGCAAGCTTTCCCACGCGATCCAGGCAAATTCGCACGGGGGTGGCGGCGGCAACGGTGGCGAGGGCGACCTCGGGGTTGCGGCGTTCACCTCCAACAAGACCGCCGAGACCATCGCCAAGTTTACGAATTTCGCGAAACTCCCGAGCTTCACCTCCGCCAGCGTCGGCGTCGGCGGCAGTGCCGGGGCGGCGGGCGACGGCGGCAGCGTGACCGTCATGAACACCGAGGCTCTTACCACCAAAGGGGACCAGGCCTTCGGTGTCCACGCCCAGTCGGTCGGCGGCGGCGGCGGCAACGGAGGCATGGGCAGCACCGGTGTCTGGTCCACCATCACGGTGGGCGGGGCTGGCGGTGCGGCCGGCGATGGCGGTGCGGTCAGCGTCTCTTCCTCCGGCACCATCGTCACGGAAGGACAGGAGGGCATCGCCATCTTTGCCCAATCGGTGGGTGGCGGCGGTGGCACCGCCGGCGACGTCGCCAAGGGCTTCGCAGCGAGCTGGGAGAACCTCAACATCGGCGTCGGCGTCGGCGCACAGCTCGACGGCGGCAGCGCCGGCGATGGCGGACAGGTCGACGTCACCGCCGACGCGATCATCACAACGGGGAAACGCGGCCACGGTGTGGTGGCGCAATCGGTCGGGGGTGGCGGGGGTATTGCC